>NZ_JBHXJK010000108.1:0-29373 GCF_042723255.1 Amycolatopsis thailandensis | reverse complement strand
AGTGGCTTTCTGAGTCACCACGCGACCAAGACCGGACCCTAACCACTCACACGAGCAGCGCAACCAACCCTGACACTGAGTGGCTTTCGCGACGCTCAATGCCGCCGGAACCGCTGGGTCGGGGTGGTTGTGTCGCGAAAGCCACTTTCGCAACCTTCAACGTTGCGAAAGTGGCTTTCACAACCTACTTGACCAGCGGAGAGGCGACTTTGCCGAGACCATTGCGTCTAGCGCAAGGAAGGGGGCCGTCTCGGTACCGGTTCAGGCGATGTGGCGACGACGCCCGGCCCAGAACGGCGCCCGGAGCGCCTGCTTGTCGACCTTGCCGATCGCCGTCAGGGGCAACGCCTCGGCGAAGTCCACATCGGACGGTACGAAATGCTCCCGCCCGAAGAACTCCCGGACGTGTGCCCGGACTTCGTCGGCCGACAGCGCTCCTGACGCGACCGGGACCACCACGGCGTGGACCAGTTCGCCGTCGTCGCCCGGCACACCGAACACAGCCGCGGAACGGACCAGCGGGTGCCGGGCGAGCACGTTCTCGACCACGGTCGAGTGCACCTTGGTGCCATGCTCGCCGGTGACGATGACGTCGTTCGCCCGGTCCAGGAGGTAGAGATACCCTTCGTGGTCGAACCGCCCGAGATCACCGGTCCGCAGCCAGCCGTCCCCGATCGGCTCCGCCCCGTGGTAACCGTCCATCATGGACAGCCCGCGCACCAGGACCTCCCCGTCGTCGATCCGGGCCTCCATGCCCGGGACGATCCGGCCCACGGATTCGAGCCGCTCCGGTCTGCCGTCGAGTTCCGCCGCGGAGATGCTCGCGATCATCGGCGCCTCCGTGAGCCCGTATCCCTGCCCGACCACGGGCCCGAACACGTCGAGCGCTTGCGCCAGCCGCCGCGGCGAAAGCGGGGCGGCGCCCAGCGAAAGCCCGCGCACACTGCTGACGTCGCACGATGTCATGGCCGGATGATCGAGCACCGCGGCCAGCCGTGCCGGGGTGAGCGACAACGTGGTGATCCGGTGTTCCGCGATCGCGTCCAGCACCGCGCCCGCGTCGAAGCCCCGCAGCAGCACCACGCTTTCCCGCCGCAGGATCGCCCCCAGCACGGTGGCGTTGCCGGTCATATGCGTCATCGGCGCGATCAGCAGGGTGCGCCCCGGCGCGGACGGATCCGGCGCGAAGATATGGGCCATCCCGTCGTAGATCCCGCTGTGCCGGATGAGTTTCGGCGTTCCGGTGGTGCCGCCGGAGGGAAAGACGACGGTGACCGACCCCGGCAGCCCCACCGGGTCGGTACCGTCGCGGTCCACCAGTTCGCCGAATGTGGTCACCCTCGCGTCGCCGGCGGGCCAGTCCTCCGGGTTCTCCGCCACCAGGGTGGTGACACCGGCCATCTCGACAGCGGCGAGGCGATCCGGAGAACTCGCCGACGCGGCGATGAGCAGCACCGTCGAACCCCGTAGCTGTGCGGCGATCTGCAAGAGGACGGTTTCAGGCCGGTTACCGGCGTCGATGGCGACCACCCCGCCTTCCGGCAATCCCGCGTACAGCCGGCGCAGCAGTTCGAACGCCTGCCCGTACCCGGTCTCCACACCGTCCTGGACGAACAGCGCCTCTTCGCCGCCCGAGCGCAGCGCGTCCAGCACCCGGGTCAGAAACAAACTCTCCACCGGCCGGACCCTAACCCAGGCTCACGACCCCGAGCAGCACCCTTCGCCCGACGAAGCGGAATCCTCGTACGAGTCGTGCCAGTTCCACCACTCGTACGGCGGGCTCTGCGGGTATCCGTCCGGCGAGTCCTCCCACTCCTCCTGCCGCCCCAGCGCGGTGAGGTCGAGGTAGCTCCACGTGCCACCCATGACCTCGTCGCCGCGACCGTTGACGAAGTACGTCCGGAACACCTGGTCGCCTTCGCGGATGAAGGCGTTGGTGCCATGCCATTCCCCGACCCCGAAGTCGGTGTCGAAGTCACCGGTGATCGTGTACCACGGCATCGTCCAGCCCATCCGGGCCTTCATCCGCGCGAGGTCCGGCTGCGGCCCGCGTGAGGCGAAGGCGAGCGTCGTGTCGCGGGCGTTCAGGTGGGCGACGTGGGCGACCTGGTCGGCCACCAGCGAGCAGCCTTGGCAGGCGTGATCGGGAAAACCTTCGACACCGGGTTCGAAGAAGGCCCGGTAGACGATCAGCTGACGGCGTCCCTCGAACAGGTCGAGCAGGCTCACCGGCCCGGACGGTCCCTCGAACTCGTACGCCTTTTCGACCGCGACCCACGGCATCCGCCGACGCTCGGCCGCGAGCGCGTCACGGGCGCGGGTCAGCTCCTTTTCCTTGACCAGCAAGCGGAGCCGGGCCTCTTCCCATTCGGCCGAGGTCACCGTGTTCATCGCGCCAGCTCCGCGGGCAGGACGTTCCGCCGGTTCGGCTGCCCCTCACCAGTGGTGATGAGGTCTCTCAGACTGGTTCCGACGTAGAAGGTCCAGGCCTTGTGACAGACGTCGAAGCATTCGTACTCCGGGACCAGCCCGTGGTGGGTGAAGCGCGCTTCGGTCTTTCCGTCCTTCTCGCCGATCTCGAAGGTGATCGTCGTGCCGACCCATTCGGTCTTGTCGCCGGTGAAGTCGAAGTGGTTCTCCAGGACCAGCCAGGTGACCTTCCGGCCCGGCACGGACTCCGTGACCCGCATGCGGCAACGGTGGACTTCTTCGTAGTGGTACTCGAACTCGTCGCCGGCGTGCTCGATCTCCTCCGACCACCACCGGCGGACGTCGGTGAAGGCGTCGAAGACCTGTTGTGGCGTCCGGTCCACGGTGAAACTCGTCGTGAAGCTCATGCTGAACCTTCCAGATGGTCTTTCAGAGCCGCGAGCGGCCCGTCCCAATCGCGGGCGAGCGCGGCGAGGAACTGCTGGGCGACCTGCATCGGGGCGGAGCGCAGCGCGTAGCGGACCCGGCGCCGCTCCCCTTGCTCCGGGGTCACCAGTCCGGCGTCGGTGAGCAGCGCCAGGTGCTTGGCGATGGCCTGCCGCGTGATGGGCAGCCGGTCGGCCAGGTCGGTCGCCGTGGCGGGGCCGCCCGAGGCGAGGGTGGCGAGAATGCTCCGCCTGCTCGGGTCGGCCAGTGCGACGAAGACCTGTTCGGCGATCGCTTCGATGTCAGACGGCATCGAGGTATTCGATCAGTTCGCCCAGCTCGGCCGCCCACCCCTTCGTGTTCCCTTCGAACGCGACACTGTGGACTTCGTCCGGCAGCTGGGAGAAACCGGTCTCGACGACGGTAAGCCTCGTGCCCGCGCCGGCCGGTGCGAGGGTGAACTCGACGTAGGTGCGGCGAGGGTCGTCGTCGGGAAGACCGTAGATGTTCCAGGTGAAGCCGAAGACCTCCGGCTCTTCGACGCGTTCGACACGCATGTTCGCCTGGTGCCCCTCGTCCCACTTCATCTCGGCGTCGCCACCGGGCCGCAGGTCGATGCTCGCCTGGTTCCCGAACCAGGTGCCCAGGCCCTCGGCCGTGGTCAGCGCGGCCCACACTTTCGCCGGCGGATGGGCGATCTCGACGGTGCGTTCGATGCGATCGGGGAATCCCATGACTTCCTCCTCAAGTAGCAATCAATCGGTTGCTATAACTTTGTATAGCAACTGCCCGATTGCGTCAAGGCCGGTTCAGGAAGCCGTGTACAGCGCGCCGAGGAACTCCAGCAGCAGCCGCTCCCGCAGCGGACCGGGTGCCGTGGCCAGCAGGGCGTTGATCTCCGCCATCCGGGTGGGCAGGCCGCCGTCGCCGCCGAGTCCCGCGGCCGCCAGCAGGCCGGCGAACTGCTCCGGCGTCAAGGTCGCGGGGTCCAGCGCCGCGACGAACTCGGCCACCTGCGGATCGATGACGACCGGTCCGGACTCGCGGGCGGCGGCGACCGAGGCGGCGAGATCGGCCAGGAACTCCTTCTCGCTCCCCCGGTTCGCGGCCGTCACGGTCAGGTGCAGGTTGGCGGGCGAGGCCTCGTGGGCGAACTGCGGCTGGACGTACCAACCGCGTTCCCGCATCTCGTCCGCCACGGTGAACAGGTCGAACCCGGCATCCGCGTCCACCGTGAACGCGAGCAGGGTCGACACCGGGTCGCCGAGGACGCGCAGCCCGTCCAGCGCCTCGACCCCGGCGCGGATCTCCACCGCGGCCTCGCGCGCGGCCGCCGCCAGCTTCGCGTAACCCTCGTCGCCGACATGGCGTACGACCGCCCACGCCGCGGCGAGCGGACCACCGGAACGTGTGCTCTGGAGCGTCGTGTTCAGCATCGTGTAGCCGGGCCAGTCGGCGCTGGCGAAGTACTGCGAGCGGCGCAACGCGGCGTCCGCGTGCAGGAGAACCGACACGCCTTTCGGGCAGTACGCGTATTTGTGCAGGTCCACCGAGATGCTGGTGACCCCGGGAACGTCGAAGCCGAACGGGCCGGGGTCCAGGTACGGCAGCACCCAGCCGCCGATGCAGGCGTCGACGTGGAACCGGACGCCGTCCAGCAGTGCCGCGATCTCCGCGATCGGGTCGAGGACGCCGTGGGCGTACGACGGGGCGCTCGCGACGACCAGCACCGTATTTTCGTCGACGGCGGCGGCCATCGCCTCGGGAACGGCGCGGAAGGTCACCGGATCCACCGGCACCGAAACCGCGCGGACACCGAAGAAATGCGCCGCCTTGTGGAACGCGGCGTGCGCTGTCGTGGGCAGCACGATGTTCGGCGAAGACACGTCGGGACGCGCGTCGCGAGCGGCCAGGACGGCGAGCATGCACGACTCCGTGCCGCCCGAGGTCACCGAACCGACCGTTTCCGCCGTCCCGCCGAGCAGGCGCGCGGCGGTACCGACGAGGTCGTTCTCCATCCGCAGCAGGCTCGGGAACGCCGTCGGATCGAGGCCGTTGGCCGACGACGCCAGCGCGTGTGCCGCCGCCCCGAGTTCGTCCACTTCGGACAGACCGCTGTCGTAGACGTAGGCGAGCGTCCGGCCGCCATGCGTCGGCAGGTCGCCCGCGCGCAGTTCCCGCAACTCCGCCAGGACCTCCTCGGCGGTCACGACCGGCGCTCTAGCACGGACTTCCGCAGCAGCGGGATACCGAACAGGATCAGCACCGCCGGGAGGATCGACGCGCCGAGCAGGATCGCCGTGAGCGCGCTGTCCGGCTGGGCGGCGCCCGGGGCGAGGCTGGCCTGGTAGCCGCCGAGCTGCAGGACCAGACCCCAGATACCCGGGCCGAGCGCGAGTCCCAGCGTCTCCGACGCCGTCCAGACCCCGGCCGCGACGCCCGCCCTGGTTTCCCCGGTCCGCTCTTCCTCGTCGCTGATCAGGTCCGGCAGGATCGCCAGCGGGAACACCGAGATCCCCGCGTAGCCGACCCCGCAGAAGGCGACGAACACCATGGTGACGGGGAGCCCGAACAGCTTGGCGCCCAGCAGGCCGAGGAGGCCGACGCCGAACGCGGCGGTGGCGAGCCGGAACCCGACCAGCTTCCCCACGCTCGCGCCGAGTTTCGGCCACAGCGGCATGGTCAGCAGCGCCGGGCCGACGAAGCCGACGAACAGCAGCGTCGAGTAGCCGGAGCTGCCGAGGATCCGCTCGGCGAAGTACGGGATCGCGGCCAGCACCGTGCCGATGCCGAGCGCCTGGACGAAGTAGACCCCGAGCAGCCAGCGGAACGGCCGCCACTGCGCGAGCGTCCGGAGCAGTTCGCGCGGGCTCACCGTGTTCGGCCGCAACGCGCCGACCGGGGCGTCCTTCAGGCCGAAGTACACGCCGAGGGTCGCCAGCAGGATGATCACGGCGATGAACACGCCCATGACGCGATAACCCGCGATGCCGCCGACGGCCTCGGTGATCGCGGGCGCGCCGCCGCCGCAGATCAGGATGGCGACCGCGAGGAAGCCGATCCGGATGCTGGTCAGTTTCGTGCGTTCGTCGGCCGAGTCGGTCAGCTCGGCGGGCAGGGCGTTGAACGGCACCTGGAAGAACGCGTACGCGGTGGCGCACAACAGGAACACGACGACGACGTAGATCGCGTCGGGCACCGGGCCGCCGAAGCCCGGGTGCGCGAACAGGGCAGCGAAGAGGATCGAGACGCCGATACCGCCGAAGAGCAGGAACCGGCGGCGGCTGCCGGTGCGGACCATGTCCGCGTCCGACAGCCTGCCCGCGATCGGGTTGAACAGCACGTCCCAGGCCTTGGGCACGAACACGATCACCCCGGCGACGCCCGCCGCGACGCCCATCGTGTCGGTCAGGTACTTCAGGAGGAGCAGGCCGGGAACCGTGCCGAAGGGGCCGGTGACGAACGAGCCGAGCGAGTAGCGGTACCTCGTCCGTGCTGGCAGGGCTGCCATGATCCTCCTCGAGGCGATTCTCCCGATGAAGGCCTCAGTATTGGATCTTGGCCACCACCGGGTAGTGGTCGGAGGGAATCGTGCCACCGTCGTAATGCACGAGCTGTACCGGGCCGACAGCGGCGAGTGGACGGCCGCCCGCGCGCACGGCGCCGACGTAGTCCAGCGAGTCGCGGTAGGTCGCCGGAACGGACTTCGCGGCGTTCGGGTTCGTCGCCGCGTCGAAGGTGTAAGAGCCTTCGCCGGTCGTGCGGAGGACGCCGCCGAGGAAGGCTTCGCCCTGCTGGACCTGGGTCCGGCCGAGGGAGTCCCTGCGCGCTTGCCCGGCCCAGTACTCGATGTTCAGGTCGCCCGCGATGACGACCGGCTCGGCCGGCGGCGCGTATTTCGTGACCAGGTCACGGATCTCGCCGAGCTGCGCCATCCGGACGTCGTGCGCCTTCGGCAGCGTCTCCGGCCCCTCGTCGGCCTGCATGTGGGTGCCCGCGATCCAGAGCGGCTTCCCGTTCACGACCAGCCGGGCGAGCGCGGCGCCCTTGTTGGACAGGTAGTCCGCGGTACCCGAGTAGGAATTGCGGAAGACCAGCTGATGCTGCTCGGTCACCGGTGCCTTGCTCAGCACGGTGACGCCGCCGTTGACCACCACGGGCGAATTCGAGCAGTTCCCGTTCACCGTGGTCCAGCCCGGCGACGTCTTGCAGTACTGGCCGACGAGTGGCGTCTGGTACGGCCAGATGTCCTTCAGCCGGTTCCGCATTTCCTCGGCCTGGGCGCTGAAAGCCTCGTCCAGGACGACGACGTCGGCGTCGTTCGCGCGGATGACGTCCTCCGCGGCGCGGGCCCTGGCCTGCTTGTCCGAGGTGTTCGGGCTGGCGATCCAGGGCAGCTGCCAGATGTTGAACGCCATGACCTTGACCGAGACCGCCGCTTGGGCGGGCACGGCGGTTCCGGCGAACAGGGCGGCGGCGATGGCGACCACGGCGAGCTTCCGCACGAAAGACCCTTTCGATGTCAGGAGACGACGAACGTCCGAGAGGTTCCGCTGAACGCGGAGATCGCTCCGTTCCAGCCGTTCTTCCAGTTGCCGAAGTGGACCACGCGATATTTGCCGATCGGGGCGTTCGCGGGGATCTTCCAGTGGACGACGGCTTTCGATTCGGCGACGAAGGTCCGCGCCCAGTGGTATTTCGTATCCCAGTCGCCGTCGTCGGCGTGCCGGACCCACTTGCCCTCGACCAGCCGCTGGATCTCCAGGAACGTGCCACCGCGCCGGAGGTCGTTCTTCGGATGCCCGGTCACGAACTCGATCGCGACCTGTTCTCCGCGGGCGTAGGTGCTCTTCGCGTCGACCAGGACGTCACCGAAGTTCTTGAACGCGGGCGCGCTGTCGAAGACGACCCCGGGCTGGAAGTTGATCAGCTTGCCGCGCAGATCCCGCGGCGTCGGGCCGTGCGGGACCGTCTTCCCCGCCTTCATGGCGGCCGCGAGCTTGGCGAATTCCTGCTGGTAGGCCGGAAGCGTGTACCGGCCGTAGAGGGTCGACGCGCCTTCGTACTGCTGCGAGTCGTACTCCTCGGGCGTGGTGACGTACTGGCTGTAGGCGTTGGAGTAGCCCTGGACGAGCACGTTCTCCAGCGGGACACCGAGTTCGCCGGCGACGGTCCGGCGCAAGCGCAGTCCCGAGACGATGGTCAGTTCGGCGGGCACGGCCACGAGGTGCAGCTGTCCGATCCGGACGATCTGCAGCGGCAGGACCTCAGGTGTCCACGGATACGGCTTCATCGCGCCGAACGGCACCGCGATCACCTTCGGCGCGTGCGCGTCGGCGAGCGCCTGCGGGATCGGCGCGTCGATGCCGCCGAGCCAGTCGATGAACGGGTTCTTCACGCCTTCCGGAAGCGGCAGGCCGGGTCCGTCCTCACGGCTGCCCGCGAGCATCGACACCCCGATCGCGGCCGTGCAGGTGCGCTGTGGCCGTCCGTTCGGGGTGTACTTCGCGTCGACGGCCACATCGGACATGTCCACGTAACACATCCGGTGATCGACACCGCCGGTCACGGCTTCGGCGGCGGCGTCGAAGGCGCTCTTCGCCGCGCGGAACTGGAGATCGCCGATGGTGCGGGTGTTCTCGAACTCCGTCTCCGGTGTCCCCGGCGAAAGGTTCAGGTTCGGGCTCATGTCGCCGGTGTTGGTCTGCGGGAACGCGGCGACGAACCGCGGGTTCCCGTCGAGGTAGCGCACGCCGGCGTGGTCGTGCTCCCACTCGTAGGCGGCGTAACCCTTGTTGTCGCCGCTGATCAGGTGGTTGCCGTTGCTCATCGACGTGCCGTGCGTGGCGAACCAGCTGATCGCGCCGACGTCGACGCCGTTCTGACTGAACCGCAGCACCGTGACGGCCGGGTCGATCGCCTGCGGGAAGTGGTCCTTGTCGGCCTGCGGGTTCAGATCGAAGGCCTTGCGGGAGCGGTTGACGCTCGCCTTGGTCAGTTCCGTGCGGCCGAGCCGGATCGACCCGGGCGCGAGGTTCGCGTGCGCCCGGCTGATGGCCTCGAAGATCCCGTCGACGACGGCGTCGTAGACCTCCTGCTGGAACCCGAGGATCGCCAGATCGTAGGCGGCGTAGTGGGAATCGCCGCCGCACGCGGAGTGCGTGTGCGTGGCGTTGAGGAGGACGTTCTGTTCGGTGTACAGGTCGCCGTACGCGGCCTGGAGCTTGCGCATCACGCCCTGGTGCACCGACTGGAACAGCGCGCCGAGGTCGGCGGTGACGAACGCGATCCGCTTGGCGCCGTCGTCCACCACGAAGGCCCGCGCCCTGGTGCGGAGGTGGATGCCGGCGGTCTGCTGCTGCGGCATCGAGTAGCCCATCATGCCGTTCTCGGCGGCCGGGCCGGTGACGTCGGAGATGCCCGCGCCGACGCGGAAACCCTTTGCCGACGCCGCTTGCGCTTGCGGGGCGCCGAGCACACCCGCCGCGACGGGCAAGGCCGCCGCACCCGCGAGAACCCGCCTCCGGCTCACCGTCATGAGTCGCACCTCCCGGCCACGAACATGAACCGACTTCATGTTCGTGGCCGGGACGCTACGTGATGGGCCTCACCCTCGCAACCTACGAACGCATTCAGAGGACTAAATGCGGAGTTTCTACGAAAGGGTTTCGGCGACCTTCGCGAGTGTCGCGGCATCGCCCCGCAGAAGCAGCGTGGTCACCACGGTCTCCTCCCACGCGGCCAGTTCGTCACGGATCTTCTCCGCCGGTCCGATCAGCGACGCGTCCTCCACCAGCGACGTCGGGATCGCGGCGGTCGCCTCGTCCTTCCGGCCCGCCAGGTACAGCTCCTGAACCTTGTCGGCGACGTCCTCGTACCCCATCCGGGCGAAGACGTCATGATGGAAGTTGACCGATTTCGCGCCCATGCCGCCGATGTAGAGCGCGAGCGACGGCTTGATCCAGCTCGCGGCCTCCTCGACGTCGTCGTGGACGAGCACCGGCACGGACGCGGCGACCTCGAAGTCGTCGAAGCCGTGCCTGGCGCCGGGGCGCGAGAAGCCTTCTTGCAGCGCTGTCCGGTAGAAACCGTCACTCTTGGGCGAAAAGAACAGCGGGAGCCAGCCGTCGCAGATCTCCGCCGAAAGCGCCACGTTCTTCGGCCCCTCCGCGGCGAGGAAGATCGGGATCTCCTTGCGGAACGGGTGCACCGTGGACTTCAGCGCCTTCCCCAGCCCCGTCCCACCTTGCAGCGGCAGCTGGAAATGCCGACCGTCATGGGTCACCGGTGCCTCCCGCGCGACGACCTTCCGCACGATGTCGACGTACTCGCGGGTGCGCGCCAGCGGCTTCGGATACGGCTGCCCGTACCACCCCTCGACCACCTGCGGTCCGGACGCGCCGAGCCCGAGCACGAACCGGCCGCCGGACAGGTGGTCCAGCGTCAGCGCGTGCATGCCCGTCGCCGTCGGGGTGCGCGCCGACATCTGGACGATGTTGGTGCCGAGCTTGATCCGGCTCGTGGACGCGCCCCACCAGGCGAGCGGGGTGAACGCGTCCGAGCCGTAGCCCTCGGCGGTCCACACGGAATCGAAGCCGAGTTCTTCGGCCCGCAACACCGCGTCCAGCGCGCCTTCCGGCGGGGCGGAGGACCAGTAACCGAGGTGGTAACCAAGCTTCATCGAGGCTCCTAATCAGACGTTCGGTGAGTAGTGCTCGGGTTTGCCCCGCTCCGAAAGCGGCGGAAGGTTCCTCGCCGGAGTCTCGACCAACGGCGCGTCCGGGGCCAGTTCGCCACGCTCACGACGCCAGCCCGCCCTGGCCCGAGGATGGTAGCGGCGGTCTCGCGGGACCAGCTTGAACGCCGCGTTGATCAGTTTCCCGACCCGCCGGTGCCGTCGCTCGTCGCGATCGGTCCAGGTGTAGCCGAGCAGTTCGCGGATCGGCGGGTCGTACAACCCGACCGTCAGCCAGACGAAGTTCCGCGCCACCTGCCCGCGCACGAGGTTCCACGCGAAATCCGGCAGCCACGGCAGGAAATGCGGCTTCGCGAGGTCCTTGATCTCCAGCACGTCGCGCGTGGCCTTGTTGTCCTCCAGGACGTCCTCGCACATCCGCTTCCAGTACAGCTGGAAGTCCTCCCACGTCCGGGGCACCGGGCGCATGCTCATGCCGTACATCTCGTACCACTGCACGTGCTCGTCGAACAGCTTCCGCTTCTCGGCCTCGCCGATGCCGCCGACGAAGTTGTCGGCGATGAGGATGGCGCTCATGAAGAACGTCGAGTGCGCCCAGTAGAAGGTGTCCGGGTTGAGCGCGTGGTAGCGCCGCCCGTGTTTGTCGACGCCTTTGATCCGATCGTGGTAGCCGCGCACATCCAACGCCGTCTGTTGGGCGCGCGGGCCGTCGTAGATGACTCCCCCGATCGGGTACAACGAGCGGAACAGCCGCTGCCAGCGCTCCTCGAAGAACCGCGAGTGTTCCTCCACGCCCGCGCCCAGTTCGGGGTGCATGTTCTGCATGGACCCGGCCCAGAGCGCGATGAGCAGCCCTCGCCAATCGCCGAAGTACTTCCAGGTCAGCGAATCCGGTCCCAGCGGCCGCGGCTGTGTCATCCCCGGTCTCCTCAATGAGCTGGTTAAATTGACCACAACTGTTGTCAGGTTAAAGTTGACAACAGCCGTAGTCAACTGTTGCATTCAGGACGAGGAGCCGATCATGGCCGGCCGGAGCTGGGCAGGCACGACCCTGGACGACCGCAAGGCCGCGCGACGGGAACAGCTCGTCGAGGCGGGACTCGACCTGCTCGGCACCCAGGGCAGTGCCGGGGTGAGCGTCCGCGCGGTCTGCCGTCACGCCAAGCTGACCGAGCGGTACTTCTACGAGAGTTTCACCGACCGCGAGGAACTGGTCGTCGCGGTCTACGAGCACATCGGCGAGCAGGCGCGGCAAGCGCTGGTCGACGCCGTCAGCGACACGGCCGAACCCGCCGAACGGGCGAAGGCCGCCGTCCGCGCCTTCGTCGGATTGATGCTCGACGACCCGCGCAAGGGCCGCGTGCTGCTGCTCGCGCCGATCACCGATCCCGCGCTGACCACCCGCGGGATCGCACTCCTCCCCTCCTTCGCCGAACTGGTCAGCGGGCAGTTGTCCCACGGTGACGCGGCGGAACGGCAGATGACGTCGATCGGGCTGGTCGGCGCGCTGAGCAACGTCTTCATCGCCTACCTCGACGGCTCGCTCAAGGTGAGCCGCGACCGCCTGATCGACCACTGCGTCCGCCTCGTGCTCGGGGCCGACCGTCAACCCTGATCGCGTTCGGCGACCAGCTGAAGGGCGATGTCGATGATCATGTCCTCCTGCCCGCCCACGTACTTCGCGGCGCCGACGCGGTAGAGGATTTCGTGCGCCGGGACGTCGTAGCGCTCGGCGGCACGCTCCGCGTGCAGCAGGAAACTCGAGTACACGCCCGCGAAACCCTGCACGATCGACGACCGGTCCATCACCGGCAGCCGGGTGATGTAGGGCTTCACGACGTTCTCGGCGGCGTCCATCAGCACGTCCTTGTCGACGCCGGTGCGGATCCCGAGCCGTTCGAACGTCGCCGCGAGGACCTCGGTCGGCGAGTTGCCCGCACCGGCCCCGAGCGCCACCAGCGAACCGTCGATCTGCCGGGCACCGGCCCGATACGCGAGCACCGAGTTCGCGACGCCGAAGCTCAGGTTCTGGTGCCCGTGGTAGCCGACTTGTGCCTCGTCACCGAATTCCGCCACAAGCGCGGCGACGCGTTCGCCCGCGTCCTCCAGGATCAACGCCCCGGCGGAATCGACGACGTACACGCACTGGCATCCGGCGTCGACCATGATCCTGCCCTGCTTCGCCAGCGCTTCCGGCGTGGACATGTGGGACAGCATCAGGAATCCGACCGTCTCCAGCCCGAGCTCCCGCGCCGCGCCGAAGTGCTGGACGGAGACGTCGGCCTCGGTGCAGTGGGTCGCGATCCGGACCGCGCCCGCGCCGAGATCGGCCGCCACCTTCAGGTCGCCGACCGTGCCGAGGCCGGGCAGGAGCAGTACCGCGATCTTCGCCCGTCGTGCCTCGTCGACCGCCGCGGCGATCAGCTTCCGCTCGTCGACCAGGGAGAACCCGTAGTTGAACGTCGAGCCGCCGAGCCCGTCGCCGTGACTGACCTCGATCAGCGAGACCCCGCCGTCGTCCAGCGCCCGGACGGTGTCGCGCACGTTCTTCTCGGTGAACTGGTGCGCCATGGCGTGGCTGCCGTCGCGCAGGCTGGTGTCGACCAGCCGGACCTCACGGTCGATCCCGTCCCACTTCACGCCGCCACCTCCTGGGTCGCCAGCAGCTCGCCGACGCGGGCGGCCGCGGCCGTCATGATGTCGAGGTTCCCGGCGTACTTCGGCAGGAAGTCCCCGTTCCCGGCGACCTCGAGGAACACCGCGACCCGCGCCTGCCCGCTCCAGCCCGGCCGGGGCGGGTCGTACTGCGGATCCGCTTTGAGCGTGTAGCCCGGCACGTAGGTCTGGACGGTCTCGACCATCCGGTGGACGGATTCGGTCACCGCGGCGAAGTCCGCGTCCGGGTCGATCGCGCAGAACACCGTGTCGCGCATGATCATCGGCGGTTCGACGGGGTTGATGATGATGATCGCCTTGCCGCGGCTCGCTCCCCCGACCAGTTCGATCCCGCGCGCCGTCGTCGCGGTGAACTCGTCGATGTTCGCCCGCGTGCCCGGCCCGGCCGACCGCGACGAGACGGACGCGACGATCTCGGCGTAGGGCACCGGCGTCACCCGGGACACCGCGTGCACGATCGGGATCGTGGCCTGGCCGCCGCAGGTGATGAGGTTGACGTTCGGCACGTCCAGCCGTTCCGGCAGGCCGACGGCGGGGCAGGTGAACGGGCCGACCGCGGCCGGGGTCAGGTCGATCGCGCGGATCCCCGCGGCGGCGTAGCGCGGCGCGTTCGCCAGATGCGCCTTCGCCGAAGTGGCTTCGAAGACCAGGTCCGGCAGCTCGTCGCGGGACAGCAGCCAGTCGACGCCGCCGGCGGAGGTCTCCAGCCCCAGCTCGGCCGCCTTCGCCAGCCCGTCCGACTCGGGGTCCACGCCGACCATGTACCGCACCTCGACGTGATCGCTGCGCCTCAGCTTCGCGAGCAGGTCGGTGCCGATGTTCCCGGGACCGACGATCGCGGCCACCGCTTTCCGTTGCGCCATGTCAGGTGACGCTCCCCGAGCGGATAGGGCACACTCAACCCATGCGTGCCGCTGGGCGGAACGACGACCCGGAACGAACCGGAGCGGACGGCCTCGTGGCCGCCCGCGTCACCGCGCTGCTCTCCGCCTTCCGTCCGGGCGACGACGCGCTCGGCGTCTCCGAACTCTCGCGGCGGACCGGGCTGGCGAAGTCGACCGTCCACCGGCTCACCGGGCACCTGGTCGCGACCGGACTGCTCGAACGCGAGGGCGCGGCACTGCGGCTCGGGCTGAAACTGTTCGAGATCGGCCAGCTGGCGGTGCGGCGCCGCGGACTGGTCGAAGCGGCGCGTCCGTATCTCGCCGATCTCCGCGAGGCGACCCGGAACACCGTGCATCTCGCGGTGCTGGAAGGCACCGAGGTCGTCTATCTCGACATTCTCCGGGGACCCGACGCGCCGTCGTTGCCGTCCCGGATCGGCGGCCGTTTTCCCGCGCACGCCACCGGTGTCGGAAAGGCCATTCTCGCGTTTTCCCCGGAATCCGTGGTGACAGAGGTGATCGACGCGGGATTGCCCAGGGTCAGCGTCCGGACGATCACCGCCGCCGGCCTGTTGCGGCGCCAGCTCGCGAAGGTCCGCGACGAGGGAATCGCGCTGGAGCGCGAGGAATCCGGTGTCGGCGTCGTCTGCGCCGCGAGCCCTTTGCTCGACTCACAAGGCGTCGCGGTGGCGGCCTTGTCGATCTCCGGCTGGGCGAATCGCATGCACACCAACCGGGTCGCGCCCGCGGTCCGGACCGCCGCATTGGCGCTCTCTCGTACCCTGTAAGAAATTATCCGTTGATTTTTCACGCGATCGAAATCGCGCGACTTCGGAAGATCGAAAGAATGTCGTCAATTCAGCCGTGTCCACCGCGAATTTCCGGGGCTACGCTTCGCGAGTGGTTCCCGTCGATGTCAACGGACGCCGCCTGGTAGGGACGGCCGCCATCCGGCTGCTGTCGATCGACGTCGTGCTCACGCTTCTCGTGATCACAGGTGGCGCGCGCGTGCTCAACCTGGCCTCGCCGACGCCGTCTCCCGCCACCGAGCCGGCGACGGTCGCGCATGTCTTCGCCTTGAGTCACCTCACTTCCTTCACCGACACCGGCGTCACCGGGACGTCGCCGTTCGGCTGGGCGCAGCTGGCCGGGTACGCGCTGCTCTCGCGGGCGTTCGACCGGACCACCGTTCCGGTCATGGCGGTCCGCGAGACGACGGTGCTCGCGGCCGTGCTGTGCGCGGTCCTGCTGTGGCTCCTCGCGCGACGGCTGGGGCTGCCGTTCTGGGCGGCCACCATGGCGGTCGTGCTGATGGCGGTGTCGCCGCTCGCGATCGGGATGCAGCGGGTGGTGCTCGTCGAGCATCTCGCGGTCGCCTGGATCCTCGCCGCGCTCGTCCTCGCCGCGACACCGCGTGATCGGGCGCGGCCGTGGCACGACGTCCTCGTCGCGGTGTGCCTTCTCGCGGGTGTCCTCACGTCGCCACTGGCCCTGCTCGCGCTGCCGGCGGCGGGCTGGCTGCTCGCCCGGCGGCGGGAGGCGTCCCGCGTCGCGTTCACCGCCGTGGTGTTCACGCTCGGGCTCGGTATCGCTTTCGGCCCGGCCGGTCCGGTGCTGCGTCCGGAGCTGCCCGGGCCGCGTCCGCCGGGCATCGCCGACTGGGTCGTGCTGGACCCCGTGTTCGTCGTGCTGTCGATGGTCGCGATCGTCGCCGGGATGGTCCTGCCCCGGACACGGCCGCTCGCCGTTTCGGCGCTGCTGATCGCCGCCGTCCTCGCTTTCCCCGCGATCCCCGTCGAACTCCCGCTCGCGCTGTTGATCCCGCTGACGCCGCTGCTCGTCGCCGAAGTCGCGGCCACGGTCGCGACGGGCGCCCCGGCCGCCGGTCATCGCCTGGTCACGGCTCGCCGTCCCATGCCCGCCATCGTGCTGGCGACGGTGCTGACTCTCGTCTCCGTGGCGGGCTGGGCGCACGGATTCGGCAGGCTGGCGCCGGGACCGTCCGCCGAGGCCTCGCTCACCCAGGCGCGGGAATGGTTACAGGACAACGCTTCCGGCGCCGTCGTCCTGGTCGACGACGCGAGCTGGACCGAACTCGCCGCGGACGGCTGGCCGACCGGTTCCCTGATCCCGATCGGCTCGTGCGCGGTCACCTGCGCCGTCCCGGAATGGGCGGTACTGACCGCTTCCGGACAGCGCGAACGGGAGCGTTTCCCCGCCGCGGCGGCGGTTCTCGTCGGTGGCACCAAAGTCGCCGTCTTCGGTTCCGGTGAGGACACGGTCACCGTCTCCCGCTTCGGCGAGCCCCCGGATTCACCCGGGGAGACGGAGGAATCCGGAGCACGTTCGCGTGCCGGTGCGGCCTTGGCGGCCTCGGAGCGGATCCAATGCGAAGGGCGCACCCGGGACGCGCTGATCGCGGGCGAGGCCGATCCCCGGCTGATCGCCACCGCCGCCGCGCTCGCCACCCTCCATCCGATCCGGCTGGTCGATTTCCCCTCCGTGCCAAGCGAAGCCGCCGCCGGTCAGCCGCTGCGCCGACTGGTCGTCTCCGGTAACGACGAAGCCGCCATCGCCGACTTCTTCACCGGTCAGCGCGCCACGTTCCAGCCCGCGTCCGTCACCCGGGTGCCGGGCGGAGTGCTGGTGACGTACCCGTTGTTCCCACCGTCCGGACTGCTCACGCCGTTCTCGTCACCCTGATCCCCGGCAAGAAAGGTCCCCACCATGCGTCTCGTCACGGCCCTGCTGAGACCCGCCGGCGTCGTCGCCGCCGCTTTGGTCCTGTTCGGCGGCCTGTCGCTTCCCGCACACGCGGCGCCCGGCCCCGGCGTCGGCTGGATCCGCGTCGGGCACCTCTCCCCCAAGGTCCCGCCGGTCGATATCTACTTCGCCACCTTCGGCAAGCCCGAAAAGGTCGTCATCCGCAAGGCCGGCTACGGCGCGGTGACGCCCTACTCCTCGGTGACCCCCGGCGCGTACACGGTTTCGATGCGGCCCGCCGACGCGGCCGCGTCCTCGCCGCCCGCGCTGAGCGCGACGATCGAGATCAAGGAGGAGAGCGCGTACTCACTGCTGGTGTTCGCGAACGGGCCCGGCGCGGGTTTGCGGGGTGAGCTGGTCCAGGACGATCTGACCGCGCCCGCGGCCGGGAACGGACGGGTGCGCGTCGTCCAGGGCTCGGCCGCGCTGACCCCGGTGAGCGTCACCGGGCAGGACGGGAAATCCGTGGCGAACGGAGCCACGTATGGTTCGACGACGCCGTACACGGAATTCCCCGAAGGACGCTGGTCGCTGAAGATGACCTCCGGCGGCACGACTTCGGAGTCCACAGTGGACATCAAAGCCGGATCGACGACCAGCCTGCTGGTGACCGAGAATGGCACCGGGCTGAAGACCGAGGCGATCGCCGACGGCGCCACCCTGCCGAACCCGCCGAAACTCGGGGTCGAGACCGGTGGCGGCGGGACAACCCCGAAGTCCCTGCCGTGGTGGCCTTTCGCCGCTTTGCCCGCGCTGGTCCTGATCGCGGTGCTGGTGGGTAGGCGACGTCCGGCGCATGATCGCTGACCGCGCCGCGTTCGTCCTTTCAGGACTTCTGGCGCTCACCGCTTGCGCGCCTGCTCCGGCTCCTCCCGCCCAGGCGGGAGCGGTCGCGCCGGCCGTGACCGGTCCGCTTCCGCTTCCCGCCAGGGCGAAGGCGGCGCCGGCCCGGCTGACCATCCCGGCGATCGGCCTCGATCAGGCGGGACTTGTCCCGCTCACGCTCGGAGCGGCAGGCGAACTCCAGGCACCCGGCCGGTTCTCGGACGTCGGCTGGTACGAGGCCGGGCCGGTGCCGGGCGACCCCGGCCCCGCCGTCCTCGCCGCGCACGTCGACTCGCGCTCGGGACCGGCGCCGTTCTTCCGGCTGCGCGAACTGCGGCCCGGCGACGAGGTACGCGTCGCGCGATCCGACGGCGCCGACGTCGTGTTCCGTGTCGACTCCGTCCGGCGTTACCCGAAGGACGAATTCCCGACGCAGGCTGTCTACGGTCCCGCGCCGGGCAGCGCGCTCAGGTTGATCACCTGCGGCGGAAGCTTCGACGCGGCGAAACGGTCCTATCGGGACAACGTCGTCGTGTACGCCTCACAGCGCTGGGACTAGGACGCGACGGGATTAGAGGACAGGCGCAACGGGTAGCACCAGGTATGGCCGCTCAGAAGATCTTGATCATCGTCACCAATGTCCGGGAGTACGAGAAGGCCGGGATGCGAACCGGGCTGTGGCTGGGCGAGTTGACTCACTTCTACGACTACGCCGAGGAGCACGGCTTCGAGCTCGACATCGCCAGTCCGGCGGGTGGCTACGTGCCGATCGACCCCGAAAGTCTGGCGCACGACGTGCTCGGCGAGTTGGGCACGGACCGGCGTTACCGCGACCGCGACTTCATGGACCTGCTGAAGGACACCAAAAAGGCAAGCGACGTGAAAGCCGAGGACTACGACGCGATCTATTTCACCGGTGGCCACGGGGTGATGTTCGACTTCCGCGACCAGGCTCTGGCCGGGTTGACGGCCCGATTCCACGACAGCGGGCGGATCGTTTCCGCGGTTTGCCACGGCCCCGCCGGCCTGCTGGAAGTCACCCTGGACAACGGCGACCCGCTGCTCAAGGGCAAGAACGTCACCGGGTTCTCCTGGCCGGAGGAGGAAGCCGCACAGCGCGCCGACGTGGTCCCGTTCAGCCTTCAGGATGAACTGAAGAGCCGCGGCGGGAACTACACCGTCGCCGACCAACCCTTCGATCCGTACGTGGTCACCGACGGACGACTCATCACCGGGCAGAATCCCGCCAGTGCTCGCGCTGTCGCCAAGGCCGTGGTCGCGGCCGTGAAGAATCGGTGACCAGGACCGCCTAGACGTGCAGTCCGCGGCGGATCAGCTCCGGCCGGACACCTTCGCCGAACCAGTACGCCTCCTCCAGATGCGGATATCCGGAGAGGACGAACTCCTCGATGCCGTGCGCGTGATACTCCTCGATGAGATCGGCGACCTCCTGGTGGCTGCCGACCAGAGCCGTGCCCGCGCCGCCGCGCACCAGGCCGATACCCGCCCACAGGTTCGGGTGGATCTCCAGCCCGCGCACGCCACCGTCGGTTTTCCCGCCGTGCAGTGCCGCCATCCTTTGCTGGCCGACGGATTCACTGGCGGACAGCTGCTTCTGGGTGTGGGCGATCCGCTCGGGGTCGATCGCTTCCAGCAGTTTCGCCGCCTCCGCCCAGGCCTCGGCCGACGTGTCACGGGACAGGGTGTGCAGCCGGATGCCGAAGCGGACCTTCCGGCCCTGTTCCCCGGCGAGCTCGCGGACCTTGGCGATCTTCTCGGCGACCTGCGCGGGCGGCTCGCCCCAGGTCAGGTAGACGTCGGCGTGTTTCGCCGCGATCGGCAGCGCCGCCGGCGAGGAACCTCCGAAGTAGACCGGCGGTACCGGATCGGGCGCCGCGCGCGTGGTCGCGCCCTCGACCTTGAGATGCTCGCCGTCGTAGTCGAACGGCTTGCCGCTCCACACCCCGCGCACGATTTCGAGGAACTCGCCGGTGCGGGCGTAGCGCTGGTCGTGGTCGTGCCGGTCACCGAACCGGCGCTGCTCGACAGCGTCGCCACCGGTGACGACGTTGAGCAGCACGCGCCCTCGGGAGAGCCGCTGGAAGGTCCCGGCCATCTGCGCGGCCAGCGTCGGCGAGATCGTCCCGGGCCGGAACGCGACCAGGAACTTGAGGCTTCTCGTCTCCCGGATCAGCGCCGCCGTCGTCAGCCAGGCGTCCTCGCACCAGGTCCCGGTCGGCGTCAGTACGCCTTCGAAACCGTTGGCTTCGGCGGCGCGGGCGACCTGGGCGAGGTAGTCGAGGCTCGGCTCACGGGCGGCGGACGCCCCGGCGGCGCGACTGGCGTGGAAGTGCTCCACGATCGTGCGGCCGTCGCCGGTGGTGGGCAGGAACCAATGCAGCTTGAGCGTCACGCTTCCGAGCTTCGGCTTCCCGGGCGGGGCGGGTCAATCGGCGGGCTCCGCGTCCCGCGATCTGGACGCCTCCCCCGCGTTCAGAGGACTGAACGCGGAGGTGTCCGGCGCTGCGGGCACAACGCGGGGTGGCTCGCCGGGTCGGTCCCTGCGCCCTCACTCAAGTACATGAAGGCCCCCTTGCTTGCGCCTATCGCAAGGAAGGGGGCCTTCATGTACTACGCAAGGTGTGAAACGCGGTCAGCCGCCGAACATCAGCCGCCATTGGTCCAGCGACTTCGGCTGGAACACGAAGTTCGTGTCCTTCACGCGCGAGAGGTTCGCCGACGGCTCGGCCGAGTACTGGTGCCCCGGGTAGACGACCGGATCCCCGTCCAGCCCGGCCAGCCACTGCAGGCTCCGGTAGATCGCGTCCGCGTCGCCGCCCGGGAAATCGGTGCGGCCACAGCCTTCGAGGAACAGCGTGTCGCCCGAGACGAGCTTTCCGTCGACCAGGAAGCACTGGCTGCCCGGGGTGTGCCCCGGCGTGTGCAGCAGCCGGATCGGCACCGCGCCGACCTCGAGGACGTCGTCGTGTTCGTGCGAGCGCAGGTCGGTCCCGGAGACGCCGGTGATGCGACGGACCCATTCGGCCTCGGCACTGTTGACATGGATCGGCACCTGCTCGCGCTCCAGCAGTTCCGCGATCCCCGGCAGCGAGAAGCCCATCATCTCGCCGCCGACGTGGTCCGGATGGTGGTGCGTCGCGAGGACACCGGTCAGCCGCATGCCGTCGGCTTCCAGCAGGTCGAGCAGATCACCGACGGCGTACGCCGGGTCGACGACGACCGCTTCGTTCGTCTCCCTGTCGCCGATCAGATAGGCGAAGTTGACCATCTGCGTCGCGACCGGATCCCCCACCGCGAAGTCACGGCCCGCGAGCAACTGCCGGAAGTACAGCCTGTCAGCCATGCGGACACCTTACGGCCCTACTCTCCCGTGGCGCCGTCGGCCAGCTCCCGCAGGATGTCCAGATGCCCGGTGTGCCGCGCGGTCTCCTGGAGCACGTGCGCGAGCACCCACCGGACGGTGAACTTCCCCGAGCGGCGCGCACGATCGTCCGGCGAGACCCCGGCCAGCGACGACTCCGACAACGCCCACTCCGCGCGGTACGCCGCCACGACCGAACGCGGGTCGTCGTCCTCGGTCAGGTCCCAGCTCGGATCCGGTGAGCCTTCCCACAGCGACGGCAAGTCGGCGCCGCCCGCTTCGATCGAGAGCCACCAGCGTTCGACCGCGGTCAGATGCTTCAGCAGCCCCAGCGCGCTCATCCGCGGCGACGATGGCAGCGGCGTCGCGACCGCCTGTTCCCTGGTCAGCCCGGCGACCTTGTTCACCGCGGTGGCCCGGAGGAAGCGCAGGAAGTCCCACTGGATCCCGGCTTCGTCCTCGGCGATCCCGGCGGGCCAGGCCCGGTCCACCGGCTCGGCGGCACTCGAACTCGTGTTCGACATCCCGCCACCTTACACATCGGGCAGGACTAGGCTGACGCTTCATGTGGTGGGGACTGATTTGCGCGCTCTTCGCGGCGTGTGCGTACGGCGTCGCTTCGGTGATGCAAGCGATAGCCGCGAAGGCGACTTCAGGCACTGAAGACCGTGTCGATCCCCGGCTTCTCGTCCGGGTGCTGCGGCAGTGGAAGTTCGTCGCGGGCCTGGCGCTGGACGTCGTCGGGTTCGTCGCCCAGGTCGCCGCCCTGCGCGTGCTGCCGCTGTTCATGGTCCAGGCGGCGCTGGCGGGAAGCCTCGCCGTCACCGCGGTCGCGGCGCGGGTGCTCGGTGTCCGGTTGGGACGTCGCGAGTGGACGGCGGTCGCGGTCGTCTGCGCCGGGCTCGCCCTGCTCGGGATGTCCGCCGAAAGCGAGGGCTCGGACGCGACCGGACTGGGCTTCCGGCTCGTGCTGGTCTGCGCGGTGGTCGTCCTCGGCACGGCCGGGATGTTCGCCGGCCGCGCGTCGCGGCGGATCCGGACACCGGCGCTGGGCCTGATCGCCGGGCTGTGCTTCGGCGTGGTCGCCCTGTCCGGCCGTGTGCTCACCAGCCTCGCCCCGCTGGACCTGTTGACGGACCCGGCCACGTACACCCTCGGCGTGGCGGGCGCGCTGGCGATGTTGTTCTACGCCACCGCGCTGCAACGCGGCAGTGTCACCACCTCGACCGCGATGATGGTGATCGGCGAGACCGTCTTCCCTTCCCTGATCGGGGTTCTCGTGCTGGGCGACACCACCCGGCCCGGGTTCGCGGCCGTAGCGGCGGTCGGTTTCGCGCTCGCGGTCTCGGCGGCGCTGGCGCTGGCCCGTTTCGGCGAGCCCGCGCCGATCGAGCCGGTCAGCGCGCAGCCCGGCTGACCCCGCGCCGGGAAACCAGCAGCCAGGCCAGGTACAGCCCGCCGATGGCGCCGGTCACGAGACCGACCGGCAGACCGGCCAGGAACCGCTGGGTGACCAGATCACTCACCACCAGCAGGAGCATGCCCATCAGCGCGGCCGCCGCGAGCCCGGGCCCGGAAGACCGCGTGAGCCGTTTCGCCAGCTGAGGCGCGGCGAGGGCCAGGAACGCGATGGGTCCGGCGGCCGCGGTCGCGATCGAGCACAGTCCGACGCTGACACCGAGAAGCACGACCCGGCTCCGCTGGACGGGCACGCCGAGTCCCATGGCCGAGTCGTCGCCCATCTCCAGCAGGGAAAGCCTCCGGCCGTAGACGAAGGCCGGCGGGACCAGGACGGCGATGGCGATCGCGACCGGGACGACGTGCTCCCAGCCCCGCCCGTTGAGGCCACCGACCAGCCACGCCTGTGCGGCGAGGCCGTCCTGCTGGGCGGCCCGGGTGATCAGGTACGAGTTGAACGCGATGAGCATCGCGTTGACGCCGATGCCGACCAGGATCAGCCGGAAGGTGTGCACGCCGCCCTTGAACGCGAGCAGCGCGATCAGCGCCGCAGTCGCGACGCCGCCGACGAGCGCGCCGAACGAGACCTGGAGCATCCCGCCGTGCACCACGATGATCGTCAGCAGCGCGCCGGCGGCCGCGCCTTCGGTGAAGCCGATGAAATCGGGGCTGCCCAAGGGATTCCCGGACAGGCTTTGCAAGATCGCGCCACTGACCGCGAGCGCGCCGCCGACCAGCAGCGCGGTCAGCAGCCGCGGCAGCCGCAGCGTGGTCACGATGAACTCGGTGGCCCGGTCGCCGAAGCCGAACAACGTCTGGATGACCTCGCCGACGCTCAGCGGGTAGTCGCCGGTGGTCATGCTGACCGCGCCGGCGAAGAACACGGCGACGGCCAGCAGCACGACGACGATCGCCGCCCGAGGGGTGACGCGCAGCGACAGTCCCCCGCCCGGGGTGCGCAGGACGCGGGTGGTCATCGGTGGGCGCTCCTTGATCGCGGTCCCCTTGTCGCCTGGTGTCACAGCCGGGCCAGCTTCCTGCGGCGGCACAGCGCGATGAACACCGGCGCACCGAGGAACGCGACGACGATGCCCGCCTGCAGTTCCTCCGGCGGGTTCAGCACGCGGCCGACGATGTCGGCGCCGATCAGCGCGATCGGCGCGAGCAGCATCGAATACGGGAGCACCCAGCGCTGATCCGGGCCGACCAGCAGGCGCGCGGCGTGCGGCACGGCGAGCCCGAGGAACAGGACCGGCCCGATCGCCGCGGTGCCCGCGCCGCAGAGGAGCATCACCACGATCGCGCCCAGCACCCGGGTGCGGCCCACGTGGGCGCCGAGCGCCTTGCCGGTCTGGTCGCCGAGCGCGAGGACGTTGAGCGGCCGGGCGAGCAGCAGCGCGATGATCACGCCGATCACGACGAACGGCGAGATCTGCAGGAACACGTCCCATTTCCGGCCGCTGAGCGAGCCGACGTTCCAGAACCGGAACTGGTTGAACGTCTCGGGCATCAGCAGCAGCACGCCGACGATGTAGGCCTGGAGCACCGCCATGACCGCGGAACCGGCGAGCACGAGACGGTCCGGCGTGGCGCTGCGTCCCGCTGAGCCGAGGACGTACACCACGACCGAGGCGATCGCCGCTCCGGCGAACGCGAACCAGATGTAGCCGAGCACGCTCGTGACACCGGCGAACGCGATCCCTGAGACGACCGCCGCCGCGGCGCCGGTGTTGACCCCGAGCAGACCGGGATCGGCGAGCGGGTTCCGGGTGAGTGCCTGCATCACCGCGCCCGCGAGGCCCAGCGCCGCACCGACGACGAGCCCCAGCAGGGTTCGCGGGATACGGAGGTCGTGGATGATCACCGCGTCGGTCGAGCCGTCGTTGTGCCACAGCACCGACCAGGTGGAGGTGAACGGGATGCTCTTCGACCCCACCCAGATGCTGAGCAGGAACACGAGCCCCAGCAGGGCGAGCCCGAGCACCAGACCGCCGGCGCGGAACGTCCGTGCCGCCGCGCTCGGCGGGGACGCCGCGGCGGGCGCGCGTTCGGTGACGACCACGAAACCTCCTTCGAGTGAGGCGAGGCTAACCGAACGCCGGAGTTCACCTCAACGAGCTACCTACTTAGACTAGCCTTACCTTCCCCACTCTCGAACGGAGGCGCCGGTGCCCGCAACGGCCACCACCAGCCGGAGCGTCCTGCGCCAGGCGATCTCCGGACAGCGACGCCAAGTCACCCTCGCGTCCGTGCTCGCCGCCGGTCATCAGGGCGGTGAAGCACTCGTCCCGGTGATCATCGGCGTGGTCATCGACCAGGCCGTCGACGGCGGTTCGGCGGGCACGCTCGTGTTCTGGCTCGCCGTGCTCGGCGTGGTCTTCGCGGGACTGTCCTACAGCTACCGGTTCGCCGCGCGCGCGGCCGAAGGCGCCTCGCTCCGTGCCGCGCACGACCTGCGCATCGCGATCAGCAGGCGCGTCCTGCATCCCGGTGGCGGAGCCGAAAACGGCAAGCTGGCCGGCGAACTGGTCAACATCGGCACCAGCGACGCGCAACGGGTCGGCGTCGTGAACGCGGCACTGCCGTTCGGGATCGCCGCGCTGGCCGGGGTCCTGGTCAGCGCGGTCGCCCTGCTGCGCATCTCGCTGCCGCTGGGTCTTCTCGTCCTCCTGGGCACACCGCCGCTGCTGTACCTCGCCCACCTCATCGGCAAGCCACTGGAGCGCCGCAGCGAAGCCGAACAGGAACGTTCGGCGCACGCTTCGGGCGTCGCCACGGATCTCGTCTCCGGCCTGCGGGTGCTGAAAGGAATCGGCGCCGAACCGGCCGCGGTCGCCCGCTACCGCGACACGAGCCAGAACTCGCTCAAGGCGACCTTGCGCGCCGCGCGGGCCAAGGCCTGGCACGACGGCGCGGTGCTCGCGCTCACCGGGATCTTCATCGCGATCGTCGCCCTCGTCGGCGGAAACCTCGCGGCGTCGGGATCGATCAGTGTCGGCGATCTCGTCGCGGCCGTCGGGCTGGCGCAATTCCTGCTCACGCCGTTCCTGATCTTCTCTTGGGTCAACGGCGAACTGGCACAGGGCCGCGCGTCGGCGTCCCGGGTCGCCGATCTGCTGACCACGCCGCCGTCGGTCGAAGCGGGCGACGGCGAACTCCCGTCCCCCGCCGCCGGGACCGTCCGGCTGACCGGGGTCTCGTACGGCAGTCTCCGCGGTGTCGACCTCGAAATCCCCGCCGGGCAGCTGATCGGCGTCGTCGCCGCCGATCCGGCCGCGGCGACCGACCTGCTCGATTGCCTCGGCCGGGCGGTCGACCCCACCGAAGGCGGGGTGCACGTCGACGGCGTCGACCTGTCCACTGTGGACCCGGACCGGGTGCGGGAGGTCGTCCTGGTCGCCGCGCACGACGCGGATCTGTTCGAAGGGACGCTGGCGGAGAACGTGGGGCCCGCCCCGGACGAGGCGCTGGCCGCGGCGGCGGCGGACGAGGTTGCGGCGGCGCTTCCGGACGGCACCGGGACCGCGGTCACCGAACGCGGCCGCTCCCTTTCCGGCGGTCAGCGACAGCGCGTCGCCCTCGCCCGCGCCCTCGCCGCGGACGCGCCGGTGCTCGTCGTCCACGACCCGACGACGGCGGTGGACACGGTGACCGAAGCGAAGATCGCCACCGGGCTCGCCCGGCTACGACAAGGACGGACCACGATCCTGGTGACCACGAGTCCCGCGCTGCTCGCCGTGACCGACCGCGTCGTCGTCCTCGACGGCGGCCGAGTCACCGGTGAAGGCGGCCACGCCGAACTCGCCCGCGATCGCGCCGACTACCGCGCGGCGGTGCTGTCATGACCCGGGAACTCCTCCCCACCGCCGACGGCAAGCGGATCCGCGCCGTCCTCGGCGAACTGCTCCGCACGGCGAAAGCCCGGGCGGCCGGCGCGCTCGTGACGCTCGTCGGCGCGACCGCGATCGGGCTGCTCACCGCCCGTCTGCTCGGCCACATCGTCGACCTCGTCATCGAGAAGAGGCCCGCGACCGAACTGACCACGCCCGTGGTGGGGCTGGTCCTGGTCGCCGTCACGCAGGCGATCGCGACGGCGGTGGGTGTCTCGCTGACCGCGAGGCTCGGCGAGACACTGCTGGCCGAACTGCGCGAACGGTTCGTCGACCGGGCGCTGAGTCTCCCGCTGGAACAGGTCGAACGCGCGGGCTCCGGCGACCTGACCGCCCGGGTCACCAACGACGTCACGGTGGTCGCGCGGGCGGTCCGCGACGCCTTGCCCGAACTGGGCCGCTCGGCGCTCACCATCGTGCTGACCCTCGGCGCGCTCGCCGTCATCGACTGGCGGTTCCTCCTGGCGGCGCTGCTGGCGACGCCGATCCAGTTCCACACCGTGCGCTGGTACGTCCGCAACGCCGTCCCGTTGTACGCGAAGCAGCGGATCGCGACGGGTTCGCAGCAGCAGCAACTGCTCGACACGATCGGCGGCGCGAAGACCGTCCGCGCTTTCCGGCTCGCCGACGCGCACGTGGAGCGGGTCCGGCAGCGGTCCGAGGGCGCCATGGACCTGATGCTGCGCGGGGTCCGGCTGATGACGAGATTCTTCGCCCGGCTCAACCTCGCCGAGTTCGTCGGCCTCTCGGCCGTGCTCGCGGCCGGCTTCCTGCTGGTGGGCGCCGACGCGGTGACCGTCGGCGCGGCGACGGCGGCGGCGTTGTACTTCCACAGCCTGTTCGGTCCGATCAACACCGCGCTGGCGCTGGTGGACGACGCGCAAGCCGCCACCGCGAGCCTCGCCCGGCTGATCGGGGTCGCCGACCTGCCCGCGCCGCGTGAACCCGAACGGCCCGCGAAACCCCTTGACGCTTCGGTGAAGGCGGCCGGGATCTCTCATTCCTATGTGGACGGACACCCGGTACTGCGCGACGTCGAGCTGAGCCTCTCCCCCGGCGAGCGGGTCGCGCTGGTCGGCGCGAGCGGGGCGGGGAAGACGACGCTGGCGAAGCTGATCGCCGGGATCCACACCCCGGGCTCCGGCACGATCTCCGTCGGCGGGGTGCCACTCGACGAACTCGGGCCGTCCGGCACCCGGCAGGCGGTCGCGCTGATCAGTCAGGAGGTGCACGTCTTCGCCGGTTCGCTGGCGGACGACCTCCGGCTCGCCCAGCCTGGCGCGTCCGACGCGGAACTGCTCGCGGCACTGGAAAAGGTCGGCGCGCGCGGCTGGGCGGAGGCGCTGGGCGAAGGGCTCGCGACCGTCGTCGGCGAAGGCGGCCATCAGCTGACCGTCACCCAGTCCCAGCAGCTGGCCCTGGCCAGGCTGGTGCTGGCGGATCCGCCGATCGCGATCCTCGACGAAGCCACCGCGGAGGCCGGGAGCGCGGGCGCGAAAACCCTCGAAGCCGCCGCGGCAGCCGCCCTCGAAGGCCGGACCGGCCTGGTGGTCGCGCATCGGCTGACGCAGGCGGCGGCCTCGGACCGCGTCGTCGTCCTCGACGCGGGCGTCGTC
Source organism: Amycolatopsis thailandensis (assembly GCF_042723255.1). Taxonomy (NCBI): domain Bacteria; kingdom Bacillati; phylum Actinomycetota; class Actinomycetes; order Pseudonocardiales; family Pseudonocardiaceae; genus Amycolatopsis; species Amycolatopsis thailandensis. The sequence goes on along the minus strand of NZ_JBHXJK010000108.1, from coordinate 1,327 downwards.
GTCGAGAGCGGGACTCACGACGAACTCGTGGCCTCGGGCGGTCGCTACGCGACGCTTTGGGCGGCCTGGTCGGACAACCGTTCACGGACGTGACCCGGGACGCAGCGTCGCCGGTTGCAATCGGCCGTTCAGCGTCTTAGGTTAGGCAAACCTGAATCTCGATTAATCCGGCATTCCGCCGGATCGCCGATCAAGAAGGACGGACGATGGCCCGAATCCCCACTCTCTCCGCCGTGCGCGGGCGCCTGAAGACCGCCGGCGTGCTGGCGTCCACCCTGGTGCTGGCCGCCTCGCTCACCGCGTGCGGAGGAGGCGGCGAGTCGGCCACCCCGGCCGCGCAGAACTCCGCCGGTTCGGCGGTCGACGCGAACGCGTTCCCGACGACCATCGAGCACAAGTACGGCAGCACCACCATCACCCAGGAGCCCAAGCGGGTCGTCACGGTCGGCCTGACCGAGCAGGACGCGTTGCTCGCGCTCGGCGTGGTCCCGGTCGGCGTCACCGAATGGCTCGGCAAGTTCCCCGGCACCATCGCCCCGTGGGCGACCGACAAGCTCGGCGGCGCCGCGCTGCCCGAGGTCCTCAAGGATGTCGACGGGCCGCAGTACGAGAAGATCGCCGCGCTGAAGCCGGACCTGATCATCGCGCTGTACTCGGGGCTCACCAAGGAGCAGTACGACAAACTGGGCCAGATCGGCGTCCCGGTCGTCGCGCAGCCCAAGGAGTACAACGACTACGGCATCCCGTGGCAGGAGGCGACCAAGAAGGTCGGCCAAGCCGTCGGGCGCGCGACCAAGGCCAACGAGCTGGTCAAGGGCGTCGAGGACAAGTTCGCCCAGGTCCGCAAGGAGCACCCGGAGTTCGAAGGCAAGTCGGCCCTGATGGCGTCGACCTACGAGGGCTATTTCGTTTACGGCAGCCAGGACCCGCGCTCGCGGATCCTCGAATCGCTCGGTTTCAAGCTGCCGGCCGACCTCGACGCCGCCATCGGTGACAAGTTCGGCAAGAGCCTCAGCGCGGAGCGGACCGACCTGCTTGACCGCGACGCGCTCGTCTGGCTGATCGACACCCCGGCCAAGGCGCAGGAGATCCTCGGCAAGGACGCGCTCTACACCGGTTTGAAGGTGGCGAAGGAGAAGCGCGAGGTCTTCATCGAGAACGAAGGCACCTATGGCAGCGCGGTGTCCTTCGTGACCGTGCTGAGCCTGCCTTACGTGCTGGAGCGGATCGTCCCGCAGCTCACCGCGGCGGTCGACGGCGACCCGAAGACCGAGGTCAAACCGGCCAACTGAGCCGTTCAGCGTGGAAGTACATGAAGGCCCCCTTC
>NZ_JBHXJK010000107.1:0-29585 GCF_042723255.1 Amycolatopsis thailandensis | reverse complement strand
GCACCGAGGTGGAGTCCGATTCGCCGGTGCGCGGGCGTTTCGGCTGCCGGAGGGCGAAAGCCGGATCTCCGCTGCCGGAACGGCCACGGAGTTCGGACGGCACGCCCTCGTTGCCCACGGCCGCCTTCCTCGACGAGCCCGCGCGGCCGGTCGGGTGGTTCGCGGTCCCGGGCTGGAGGGTCCCGGGCGGGGCGGTGTGACCGCCGGCGGGCGGCATCATCGGCGGCGTGCCGCCACCGGTGGCCGACTTTCCCGCCGCGGCGGTGTTCGTTCCCGCCGCGGCGGGCGCGCCTTCGGCGATGTTCTGCGCGGCGGCGCGTTTCGCCACCGCCGATTTCGCCATCGGCAGACCGCCGGTGCCCGCCCCCGCGGCGCCGAGCAGGCCGAGACCCGAGGCGACCGGCGCGCCGGACACCGGTGGCAGGCCCGCCCCCGGAAGACCGCCGGGCAGGCCGGGTGCCACCGGAGGCAGGGTGGAGGTGAGGCCCGCGAGGGACGGGCCGCCACCGGCGGACCAATCGGGCACGTTCTGGCCCAGCGCCGACGAATCGAGTCCCGTCCCGCCGCCTGAACCGCCGGAGGTCAGCGACGAGCTGAGGTCCTGCAACTCCTGCAAGGTCGTCATCCCCGCGGTGGCCGCCTTGAGCACGTCGGTCGGGGAGTTGCCCTCCGTGGAGACCTGCTGGGCGGGCAGCACCTCGGCCGGGTTCCGCACCCCGGACGCGGCGACCACCTGCCCGATCGACAGGTCGAAGTCGGCGGCGAGCGCGTTCATCGCGGTGGCCGACATCTGCTGGAAGGGGACGGCGAGCGCGTCGCCGAACGGGAGTCCTTTCACCGCGAGGTAGCTGGCGTAGAAGCCGTCGACGGCCGCGGAGGTCGCCGGGATCGCCGCGGCGAGCGTGGTCAGTGCCGCGGCGGGTTGCGCCGCGTCGATCCGCTCGCCCCACATCTTCAGCTCGGCGAGGGTCCGCTGGGTCTGCTCCTCCATCGCCCGGCCGTTCTCGTCCGTCCACTGTGGAGACAGCTCGGCCACCCTGGTGTGCAACTCGACCTGGGCCGCGCCGATCCACTCGCGCACCTGGGTCCACATCCTGGCCGCGTCGTTGAGCACCGAGACGTTGCCGCCTTCGGCTTTGATCATCTCCACGTGCATCTCGATGGGCAACATGTTGTAGGGGATCACGGTTCGCTCCTCAGACCTGGTCGGACTGGACGGTGGACGACTGCGCGGCGTCGCCGGTGGCACCGGTGGCGGGGTCCGCCTGGTTGAGCGAACTCGCCGTCTGCTTGAGGATCGACATTCCCTGGTTCGCGACCTTGACCGTCGCGCTGGCCAGTTCCAGCGCGCTCGCCACGTCGGCCGCGGAGTAGGCGCCCGCGGCCGCGCCGACCTTTCCGGAGTAGGTCACCATCTCCTCGGTCATCTTGGTCAGCAGCGCGAGCATGCTCGCGGTCGCCGCCTTGTCCAGCAAGGACATCGCGACGCCCTCGAACAAACCGGCCAGGCTGGGCATGCCGCCCAGTCGTTGCGTCAGTGACGGCGGCATCGTGGGCGCGGTGAGATGCCGGGAAAAAGCACTCATCGAGGCCGGGTCGCCGTTGATCTCTGTTCCGGGCATGTGCCCTCCTCAGTGTCCGGAGCGGAATTTCGCCGCGCTGTCGTTGTTCACTTGCCACAGCTCCTCGTCGAGCAGCTGCACCGTGTTGTTCTCCGGATCCCACCGGCGTTGCGGAGCGGCGGGCGGTGCCTTCCGTTTTCCGTTGACCGCCCGGCCGAGCAACGGGACCCCCGGTGTTCCCGCGGGTTTGCCGCGCTGCCGTCCGGCAGGCCGTTCCGCGTCACCGGGTTTGATACCGCCGTTCTCGCCTTTGCCCGCCCCGTTGGGCGGCATCATCGGCGGTGGCATCCCGCCGCTGCCCGCGCCCGCGGCACTCCCGGTCGTGCCGCGGGCGAGCCCGGACGCCATCGGCGCGGCACCCGCGTTCAGACCGTCTCCCGGCAGAGAGCTCCCGGTACTGGCGCCCAGACCGGGCATCGCTCCGGCACCGCCGCCGCCCGCACCGGAAAGCCCGGCCGTGTCGGGCATTCCGGCCAGCGACGGAAGACCGGACGTCCCGGCAGGGGCGGCGTAATCGGCATAGTCGGCGTAGTCCAGGTAGTCGGAGTAGTCGCCGAGTTTCGACGGGTCGATACCGGAAAGGTCCGGGAGATCGGGGGTTTCGCCACCCGATCCGCCGAGTAGCTGCTCCGCGGCCGACAACGCGTCGCTCAGCGCGCTGAGGGTTTCCGTCGCTTGTTTCACCGGGTCGGTGGTGGTGGGGTTCTGCTCCTTCGGCTGCTCGGGCGTTCCGGGATCCGGTGATCCCGGGTCCTCCCCCGGAGGATCTCCGGCGTTCGGCACACCGGAGCCGTCACCGAGCCCGGAATCCGGGTCGTAACCCGGTCCCGTGCCGAGCTGGGTCGGCCCGTTCCAAGGCCGGCCCCGGGCGGCGAGCATGGCGTACCCGGTGCGCACGTACTGCTGCGCGACCATGTCCAGCAACCCGCCCACCTTCTCCTGGGCTTTCTCGGCCTCCTTCGTCCGCTCCTCAGGGTCGGTCTTGGCGTTCACCGCTCCGATCCACGCGTTCATGATCGACCGGACCACGTCCATCTCGGCCAGCAGCATGCCTATCTCCTGGGGGAGGTGGGCTTCGTCGATGCTGCCGATGGGCCGCTGCGGCGCGCCCTCCGGTGCCTTCTCCTGGCCTCCCCAGGAGCCGAGCCCCGACTCGGACACCTCGTCCGCCCAGCCGACGAAGGCCCGGCCCACCTCGTCGTCCCAGTTGGGACCCCGAAGATTGTTGGTGGCACTCCGGAGGCTGGCGTGGGTGTCGTCGATCCACTTCTCCGCCTGGTCCCACATGTCGCGGGCCGCGATCAGCGCGGGGTAGGTGTTCTGCAACTCCGCCTGGAACAGTTGCACTTGCCTGTCGAAAGTGACGGTTTTGTAGGTCATGGTTCGATTCCCGTCGAGGAGTCTTGGTGGAGTGACCGGTCACACGAGTGGGCCCGACGGGTTCCCCAGGCCCGGGATGTCCGGCGGCACCGTCGCGGGACCCGTTTCCTCTTTCGGCGGGCGGCTGGTGGTCGCCAGCACCGCCGACTGCGCCGCCTCGCCCGCCTGCCGGTAGGCGATCGCGCTCTTCCTCGCCATGGCACCGAAGATCTTCACCCCGGGACCGGCTTTCTCCAGGAAGGACTTCAGCGCGCCGGTGATGTACTGATCGGCGCCCGCCAGCGACGCGCATTCCGCCAGCCCGCCGCATTCCCTGATCGGCTCCCGATCGATCGCCGGCGCGGACCTGACTTCGTCGTGCACCACGTCCGCGAACGATTCCAGCGCCGGAATCCACACGTCGACCTTGCCGCTCACGTACTCCTCCAGTGCGTTCCTCGAATGTGGGTGTTTTCCCCAGCCAAACATCGAAAGCGGCCGCGATGGCGGCCCCGGCAGCTTCCGGCCACCGCCCGCTACGCCCGGGGTGGGAGCCAGGCGAGCTGGACCAAACCCTTGTGGCCACGGCGATCCACCAGCCAGCCGCGGCCCGGTGGGAGCACCTGGGCGCGCATGCCGCCGAGCAGCGGGCCCTCGTCCCGGTCGCCCGACATCATCAGGCCGGGCGTGCCGACCTCCCGCAGCCGGGAGAGGAACGGCTCGAACAGTCCTCGTCCCGCGCCGCCGGAGCGGCGGGCGAGCACCACGTGCAGGCCGATGTCCGCGCCCTGCGCCACGAGCGGCAGCAACGGCATCAGCGGATGCTTCTCGTGCGTGGCCACCATGTCGTAGTCGTCGACGAGCACGAAGATCTCCGGCCCGTGCCACCAGTTCCGCGCCCGGAGCTGTTCCGGCGTGACGTCCGCGCCGGGCAGCCGCTTCGCCATCGACGAGGCCACCTCGGCCAGCAGTTCACCGCTGTGCGCGTCGTTGGTGCCGTAACCGAGCAGGTAGTCCTCGCCGACTTCGCCGAGCAGCCCTCGCCGATGATCGACCAGGATGATCCGGGCCTCGCTCGGCGTGTACGCGCTTTCGATCCGGCGAGCCAGCGTGCGCAGGAGCGCCGTCTTGCCGGACTGGGTGTCGGCCAGCACGAAGAAGTGCGGATCGGCGCTGAAGTCCAGCCGCATCGGGGAAAGGTCCTTCTCGTGGATGCCGACCGCGAGCCCGGCTTCGGGGCCGGTCCGCTCGTCGGTCGCGGGCAGCTCCTCGAAGGGGAACGTGCCAGGAAGCAGCCGGACCGCCGGCGCCGACTCGCCGGGCCAGGCCGACCGGACGGCGTCGACCAGGGCACCGATCCCGCCGATCAGGTCCTCGGTGCGCGAGAACCCGTCGATCCGGGGGAGCGCCACCAGCAACTGGTGCTTGCTCATCGAAATGCCCCGGCCGGGGGCGCCCGCGGGCACTCCCATGGCGGCGCGCCGGTCGATCAGCGAGTCGATCGGGTCGCCGATCTTCAGTTCGATCCTGCTGGCGAACAGGTCCCGCACGTTCATGCGCAGGTCGAACGAGCGGGAACAGCTCGCCACCAGGTGCACGCCGTAGGAAAGGCCACGCGCGGCGATGTCCCCGACCACCTCTTCCAGCTGGTCGAACTCGGTGCGCAGGGTCTGCCAGCCGTCGACGACCAGGAACACGTCACCGTGGGGCTGGTCGGCGAAACGGCCCTCGGCGCGCAACTTGCGATAGGTGACGATGCTGTCGATCCCGTGCTCGGCGAACAGCCGTTCCCGCTGCGCCAGCACGGAGGCCACCTCGGCGACCGTGCGGCGCACCGCGCCGGTGTCCAGCCGCCCGGACACCCCGGAGACATGCGGAAGGCCGGCGATCGAGGCGAGCGTGCCGCCGCCGAAATCGAGGCAGTAGAACTGCACCTCGCGCGGGGTGTGGGTGAGCGCGAGGCTGCCGATCAGCGTGCGCAGCGTGGTGCTCTTGCCGGTCTGCGGCGCGCCGATCACCAGCACGTGCCCGGCCGCGCCGGACAGGTCGAGCCGCAGCGGGTCGCGACGTTGCTCGTAGGGCCGGTCCACGATGCCGAGCACCGGCCGAAGACCGCCCGGCCGCCCGGTGGTCAGCCCGCGCACGGGGTCGGTGGTGAGCGCGGGCAGCAGCGCGTCCAGCGTCGGCGACTCGTCCAGCGGCGGCAGCCACACTTGATGTGCCGGTGTGCCCTGGCCCTGCAACCGGTCCACCAGGATGTCCAGCAGGGTTTCGCCGACCGCGGTGTCCTGATCCGGTTCGGGGGCCTCGGATTCCTCGCCGGTGTCCGGTTCGGCGGCCAGATAATGGGTGGTGTACTCGCGCAACACCAGTTGTTCTTGCGGGGTGAGGGAAGCCGCGCGCCCGGTCTGGCGCTGGTACACGCCGGAGACGTAGGCCGAGCGGAACCGGTCGAGCTGTTCGGTCCCCACCTTGAGGAAACCGTGGCCGGGCGCCCTGGGCAGCCGGAACGCGTCCGGCATGCCGAGCACCGTCCGGCTCTCCATCTCCGAAAACGTGCGCAGCCCGATCCGATAGGAGAGATGACCTTCGAGGCCGCGCAGCCTGCCCTCGTCCAGCCGTTGCGAGGCGAGCAGCAGATGCACCCCGAGTGACCGGCCCAACCGGCCTATTTGGACGAACATGTCGATGAAATCCGGTTTGGCGGACAGCAGTTCGGAGAACTCGTCGCAGATCACCAGCAGAGTCGGCACCTCGGGCAGCGGGGAGCCCGCCGCCCGGGCCTTCTCGTAGTCGCGCAGCGAGTCGAAGTTCCCGGCCGCGCGCAGCAGTTCCTGCCTGCGGATCAGTTCGCCGTTGATGGCGTCGGTCATCCGGTCGACGAGATGCAGTTCCTCGGCGAGGTTGGTGATCACCGCGCTGGTGTGCGGCAGCGAGTCCAGCCTGGTGAAGGTGGCGCCGCCCTTGAAGTCGACCAGCGCGAAGTTCAGCGAGCTCGGTGGATGGGTCGCGGCCAGCGCCAGCACCAGCGTCCGCAGCAGCTCGGACTTGCCCGCACCGGTCGCACCGATCAGCAGGCCGTGCGGGCCCATGCCGTCCTGTGCGGACTCCTTGAGGTCGAGCTCGATCGGCGCACCGTCCGGATGGATCCCGATCTTGACCCGCAGCCGGTCCCGGTTCGGCCGGGGCGTCCAGGTGTCGGCCGGATCGAATTCGTACGGGTCGCCGAGTTCGAGCAGTTCGGCGAGCCCGAGTTCGCTGGTCATCGGCGCGTCGCCGCGCACACCCGCGGTGAGCCGCAGCGGAGCGAGCTGCCGGGCGAGCCCTTCGGCGGCCACCGCGCCGAGCGTGTCCGCCCGGCCGAGCGGGACTTCGCCGTCGATCGTCTCGCTGACCAGATCGCCGTCTTCGGCCACGTCCAGCACCACGGTGGTGCGGTCCAAGGCCCTCGGCGGCATCGTGGTCAGGTCGACCACCGTGACCCCCTCGACGCCGCCGCCGGTCATCAGGTGATCCGACCCGGCCATCGAACCGCCGTCGAGCACGACCACGAGCTGCGGACCGGAGACCCGGGTCTCCACCTCGGGATCGAACCGCGGCCGCCTGGCCAGCTCCTCTTCCAGCATCGCCTCCAGCGCCGGAATCGTCGGCGCGACAAGGCGAAGCGGGCCGAGGGCGTCGGTGCGTTCCGGGTGCAGCGCGTGTGGCAGCCACTTGATCCACTCCCAGTCCGCGCGCTCCCGCTCACCGACGCACACCGCGATCCGCAGGTCGTCGGGAGAGTGGAAAGTGGACAGCTGGGCCAGCATCGCGCGCAGCAGGCCCAGATGCCGCGCCCGGTCGCCGCGCAGGTAGATCCGGCTGAAGCCGTTGACCGCGATCCCCAGCGGCAGTCCGTCGATCGTCGTGTACGTGGTGATGAACCGGCGTAAAGCCGAGGCGGACAACGGTTCCAGCTCTTCGAGCGGTTTGGTGTCCGGCGAGACCAGGGTGGTCGCCGGGGCCTGCGCGCCGGTGCCGATCCGGGCGATGCCGAAGTCCGGGTCGTCCTTGCGCCGCTCCCACAGCCGGTAGCTGGCGGCCAGCGACCACAGCGACACCGGATCCGGGTGCAGGTACTCCATCGCGTCCCGCTGCCCGCGCACCGAGCGCCGCAGCCGCAGCCGGTGCTGGGCCAGCTGACGAAGGTATTTGCGCCGGGCGTGCCCCATTTCCCGTTTGCTGGGGCCGCCGCTCTGCAGGAAGCCCGTCACCACCATGCCGAGCATGCCGACGCCCATCAGGCCGTACACGACGAACCGGATCGATCCGTTCATGCTGCCGGAGAGCATCAGCATCATCCCGCCCATCATGGCCACCATCGGCACCACGGTGAGCACCTGGAGCCATTGCCGTCCGGGCGGCGGCGGGATCTCCGGGGGTGCTTGCAGGATCAGCTCGCCGGCCGGCAACTCCGGTGCGGGCCTCCTGGCCGGCCTTTTCACCACGATGGTCGTCACAGCGCCATCGTCGGCCGGTCGTGGCGAGGGCGGGGCGTGATGGCAGGAACGTGCCGGACCCGCTGATCGCGCCGGTTCCCTGGCTAGCTTGAGGCGTAAGGATCCATTTCGCCGGAGAAGAGAGGGAAAGTATGAGCGACGGTCGCGTCGATATCCGAATACCGGACGTACAGCACCTGGTCCACAAGACCGACGACAGCATCCAGCAACAGCTCGCCGCGCATCGCGCGCACGCCGCACGCGATCGCGACGCCCTCGACGAGGGACTGGGCGGCGGGGTGAAGCAGGCCGGTATCGCCGGGAACGAGAATCGCGTCAACCTCTTCGGAAACCAGGTTCATCCGTTCGCCCAGCAACTCGTCGACTCGGGGAACTCGGTCGTCAAGGTTTCGGCCGGGGCCGCGGCCGACGCCGCGCAGGCGATCATCGCCAAGGCCATCAACCCGTCCGCCTAACAAGGAGGTTTCCCTTATGTCGATGGATGATCACTACAAGACCGTGTACAGCGTCATCGACTCGGCCAGGACCGACATGGACAGGATGGCCACCGGTCTCCGCCAGGCGACCGAGGACGACCTGAGCAACATGCGCAACGTCATGGGTACCTCGTGGGGCGGGCGCAACAGCGAGGAAATGGGCCTCAAGTACGCGGAGGTCTGCAAGAACACCGGTTCCTACGCGGACGACGCGCACGCCACCGCGGGGTCGTACGGCAACGTCCTGAACATCGCGCAGACGTGCGAGACACAGGTCAGCAACATCATCGGTATCTGACGTCCCGGAAAGGAAACCCCGGCGGGCCGAGGCCCGCCGGGGTTTCCTTTTGGCCGGAACAGGCCAGCCGGGTCCGGCGCCCTCGCGCCTGCGTGAGACTTGCCCTACGTGCCAAGGGAGGAACCGTGGAGCCACCGCTGAAACCGGATATGTACGCGGATTACGAGCAGCTGGCCGAGGACGTGCGGGTCATGCAGCGGCGCATGGCCGGGATCCGGGCCACCGCCGAATCCGACGACGGGTTGATCAGCGCGACCGTCGGTGGCGCCGGTGAGCTTCTCGAACTGTCGCTCGATCCGCGCATCTACCGCACGGCCGACTCGGCCGCGCTGGCCAAGGACATCACCGACACCATCCACGAGGCGGCCGGGTTGTCGACCGAACAGGGGCTGGCCATCGCGGCGGGTTTCCTGCCACCCGGTATGGACGCCGACACCGCGGATCTCCGGTTCGATCCGGTGCTGCGACGGCTGGACCGGCCGGAGCGGGGTGACGGCCGATGAGCGGGCCCGACCGGGACAACGACGGCAAGGTCGACATCTTCTTCCTGCCGACCCGGCTGGAACTGTCGAACCTGAAGGCCGCGGGCAACGACTTCGAGACCGAGTGGGCGAAGTGCCGCAAGGCCATCGAGGACATCACGCCGCTGCTGGGTTTCGGGAAGCTGGGCGAGGCGTTCCAGGACTGCGCGGACAACACCCCCGACCTGATCAAGAGCGGGAACGGGGTCATGCGCAACTTCGTCAACCTGGCCGACAACGCGGAGAAGGGCGTCAAGATCTACGAGAGCGCGCAGACCGAGGCGACCGACCAGCTCGGTTCCTGAGCGGGTTCACCGACGATGACCGACCTGTGGAGCATGACGGTCGCCGCGTGGGAGTGGATGGGCGGTGTCGTCGACGACATCTGGCCGCCGGACAACCCGCACGCGGCCGACGACCTCGGTGACGCGTGGGACAAGGCCGCGACGTTGCTGGAAGTCGCGATCACCAAGTCGTCGACCGTCCAAGACCGGCTTCGCGATACCTGGCCGGATCCGAACGGCGCCTTCGTGCGGGCGCGGATCAGGGAGGCCAACGACGGCGAGTACGGCGGTGGCGGATCCGGTCACCGGGAACTCGTCGTGAGCATGCGGAAGATGGCGACGTTCTGCCACAACTACGCGGATCAGATCGAGCGTGTGCGCAACCAGATCTGGTCGGAGATCATTCACGCCAGCGTGGACTTCGCCCTCATGGCCGCGATCCCCGGCGGACCCTGGCTGTTCGCCGCGCGCATGGCGAAGCGGATCGCCGAGATGGTGAAGATCGCCAAGACGATCGCCGAGGCGGCGAACAAGCTCGGAAAGTTCGGCAAGCTTCTCACGATCCCCGCTCGCGAGGCCGCCGACGAAGTCATCACCAACGGCTTCGAGCAGGGCCTGAACATCTGGCAGGGCAACCAGGACGGGTTCGACTGGAAGGAAGCCCGCACCAACGCGCTCGGCGGCGCCATCGGCGCCCCGGTCAGCGGCATCGTCGGCGCGCCGTTGAAGGGCGCGGGCGCCCTCGCCAGAAAAGTCCCGGGTGTCAAGAACGTGCTGGACAGCGGCCTCGGCAAACACGCGACCACGGCGGTCAGTTCGGCGAGCACGAACGCGGTGTCGTCACCGATCTCCAGCTACGCCGCGCAAAGCATCATGGACGGGCACGGTGTCCCCACCGACCTCGCCGGCTATGGGCGGTCCATCAAGGACAACTGGCTCACCTCGGCCGCGATCGGCCCGATCCGGGGGAACACGCACCTCGCCGGTGAGCAGGTGACGGAGGCCAGGCTGCGCGCCTCGGAGGCGCGGATGGACTCGGGGAAGACGGACATGCCGACGTCGTCCGAGGGCCCGCCACCGACCGACCCGCCGGGTGAGGTGAAAGCACCGGAGTCGGCCGACGTCGGCGCGAAACAAGGTGACAGCGCCGCCGTGGCGGACCAGCGTGACGCCGGTGCCGCCGTCGGCCAGGGGGACAGTGCCGCCACGGTGGGTCAAGGCGAGTCCGGGACGGGTCAGCTCGGTGACTCCACCTCGGACCCCGGCAGTACGCGGGGCGCGGACGGAGGGGGTCGCGGCGGTTCCACCACGTCCACAGTGGACAACTCGCCCGCCGGTGCGCGACAGCACGCCGCGATGGGTTCGTCGCCCGGGCACGCCACGATCGGGTCCGGGACCCCACAGGCGAGCTCGGTGCCACAGGCCACCACCGTCGGGGCGCCGACCGCCACGACCGCCGCTCCCGGTGCCACGCCGTCGGCGACCGTCACCTCGGCTTCAGCCCCTTCGCCGGGCCAGGCCACTTCGGTACCGGCGGCGAGCACCACGTCGGCAAGCTCGATTCAAGCGAGCGCTTCCACCGCGACCCCGGCCCCGGCAGGCTCGCAACCCGGCGCGGCGCAAACGGCTTCGCCCCAGGCCGCGTCACCTCAGTCCGCCGCGGCACAGCAGCAGGGTGCGACGCCCGCGAGCCCGAACCAGCGCACGGCGGCGAAGCCCGCCAAGGGCGAGCCGGAAGCCGATCAGGCCGAAACCACACCGGAACGCGACGACGACGGCCCTACGCCGCCCGAATCCGAAACCCGGGAACAAGAGGAACAGCGGGAGGAAGCTCCCGAGTCCACAGTGGACGATTCGGCCGCGGAAGCCGGAGGGCGTCCCGGAAAGGAGACCGGGCAGGTCCTGGCCGCCGCCGGACCGGCCGCCGCCGCGGCCCAGCAGACTCAGCAGCCCCGCCGATCGAATCCGGCCCAGCCCGCCAAGCCGGGTCCGAAGCCCGCCCATACGACGATGCGACGCGCCGCCGAGCCCCAGCGCGCCAAGAGTGACCCGCCCGCCGACCCGCCCCGGCGACCACCAGGACCGCCGCCCGGCACCGGCGAATCGCCGGATGTCCCGGACGGCCTGCCGTCGCGGCTCGCCGCCGTGTGGGAGTCGCTGCCGCCGACCGCGCGGCAGGCGATCACCGAGCTGCTGGGCTCGCTCGCCCCGGAGGCGCTGGCCGATCAGGTGCACGAGTTCGCGGCGCGCCTTTCGCCGGGCAGGTTGGACCGTTCCCTCGGCGAGATCCTCGGCGAGATGTCGGACTCCGCGCGGCTGGCGCTGGGTGGGCGGCTGGCCGCCGAAGCCGAGGTGCATCTGTTGTGGGGCGCGGTTCCGGCCGCGAGGGAAGCTATGTCCGAGCTGCTCGGCCGCGTGCACCCGGCGGAAGCCGCGGCCACCCTGGCCCGCCTCGCACCACTGCTGGCCAGGCCGCCCGAACTGGCCGGGATATGGGGTGCCTTGTCGCCCTCGGCGCGGGAAGCGGTCGTAGGTCTCGCGGCCAAGATGAATCCGGACAAGCTGGCGAAGCGGCTGACCGATCTCGCCGGACGGGTGTCCCCGGGCCCGAAGGGGCGTTCGCTCGCCGAGCGCGTCTCCTCGATGAGCGCCGAACAGCTCGCCGCGTTCGCCGAACAGGTGACGGCCGTAGCCGACCGGATTCCCGCCAGGGAAGCGGTCAAAGGCGCGGCGACCCCGGCCTCCCTGGCCGAGGTGGACCGGGGCAAGGGCATGCTGCTCGAGGCCGCGGATGTCCAGGCCAAGCTGGACGAGCTCGCCGCGCTCGGCGTGGACGTCCGGGCCGCGGAGGAGGGACTGCGGGAACAGCTGGGCAAGGCGCGACGGGTGCTGGACGGTGACACCCAGGTCCCGAAGGACGCGCTCGATTCCAATTACGAGAACGTCCGCGCGAAGTACGCCGCGGCCGACGTCGCGCTCACGCTGGCCAAACTGGACGAGCACCTGCTGGCCGGGATCGGTCTGCCCGGGCTGCGGATCACCGGTCTCGAGGTGCCGGTGGACGAAGACGGAAAGGTCGGTACGCAGGCCAGGAACAACGACGGAACCGATATCGACATCCGCGGCGAGCTCGGGGACGGCACCGAAGTCCGCTTCGAGGTCAAAGACCGCACCAAGCTGATCGAGTCCGACTTCGAACAGACCGCGAGACAACGGGCACTGGCCGGGCCCGGCCCGAAGGTCGTCGTGCTCGCCACCAACCGGGTCGACCCCGAGTTCGCGGAGAGGGCCGTGGCGAACGGTGCCGACCAGGTCATCCAATACGACGGTTTCCAGGTGTTCACCGAGGTCGCGGCCGCCGGGACGGAGGGCACGCCGCCGCAGACGCCGCCCGCGCCGCCGCCGGATCAGCCGCCCCCGGAGCCCCGGCAGGGGCCGCCCGCGCCGGAACCGTCGTCGGCCGCGGCACAACGGTTCTACCATCCGGAGAACCCGGCGCGGGAGAAGCATCCGACGCCGGCCGGCGACCTCACCGACGCCGAGCTGGCTTCGGGCAGGCACAGCGAGCGCGCGCTGCGGGCGCTGCTCGACAAGTCGAGGCTGGCCTGGAACGACCTCCGGTTGCTGCTGCTCGAACACGGCCTGCTGCCCGCCGACTCGCGGCCTCTACGCCTTCGTGATGTGGAACGCATCCTGGACGGCGCGCGTGTCCGGGCCCGGATCGCACCCGCGTTGCGAGCCGCGTTCGACAACGCGATCCAGGAGTTCGAGCGGCTGGCCCGGGGCGAGACACCCACGGTGGGTTCGGAGTCGTCGCGGAACCGGGCTTGGCAGATCCGGAAGGAGATCCGCGACGGCACGATGACTCCCGGCAGACGCGAGCGGTTTCTCCGGGAGATCTTCGCGGACGACGTTCTCGCCCGGCAGCAAGAGATCCTCGGTGAGCATTTCGGCCGGTACCGGCTCGGTGCCGGGGTCGCGTTCGGCCTCGACGGGCGCGGGGAGCACGGCGACGGGCGTTCCCACTACGCCGGGTCGACGGTTCCGGACCTCACCCTCGAACTGCGTCCGGCGGAAGATTCGCGGACACCGGGATCGCCGGTGGTGGTGCAGGGCTACCACCTGAGCGCGGGTACCGAACCGTCCGCTCTGGACGTACACCGCGGCGATACCTTCACCCGCGCCCTGTTCGAACCGGAGATCCTGCTCCCCACCTCCGGTCTGCCGGCGATCGAAACGCGGCCGGAGTCTTCCAAGCGCGGCCGCTGGTCCGCCCTCGGGCGGATCACCTTCACCGGCCTGCATCTGCGCAAGGGCCTGGCGCTGATCGACGCGCTGATCGAGGTCGACCATGTCTCAAGGTCCCAGCGGCAGGCGCTCACACAGGCGCTGGAGCGGTATGCCAGGGCCGCGGCACGTCTCGATGAACGGCTGCCGGACGTCAAATGGCTCGTCCTGCGGGGAATCGAGCTCACCGGCATCGGGCAGGACCAGCTGATCGACGCCGTGGCGGCGGCCTACGGGATGTCTTCGGCGATGGTCGCCGCATTGGTGACCGATCCGTCGGTGCGTTCGCGCGTGCCGCGCGAGCTGATGCCGTCGATCCAGGAACTGGACGACTTCTCCGAGGTGCTGGCCAAGGCGCGAACACACCACGAGGAGCTGCTCAGGCAGACCGAGGCCACCGCAAGGGAACTGGAGTTCGCGGAGCGGGAATGGCTGCGGGCCAGGGACGCCGCGCTGGCCGAGATGACGCGGATCGGTGCCGAGGCGGTCGCGAACGGGCTACCGGAATGGGCGCGCCGGGCCGCCTCCGCCGGATTCGTCGCCGACCTCCGGTCGGTCGCCACCCGGGCGCGAGTCGACCCGGAGGCCGATCCGGCGGTTCCGAAACCGGCGCGCTCGCGCGGCTGGAGCGTTCGGGACCTCGCGGGGATCCGCGCCACGCTCACCGCCGCGACGCGGGCGGTGGAGGAATCACGGTACGCGGCGGAAATCGCCTACCACGCCGCGATGGCCGAGCTACGGTCGGCGAGGGAGGACGTCCGCGCGCTGACCGAATGGGTGCCGCATCTGCTCGCCGCGGGTGACCGGACCGACGTCGCCGAGGCGCTGGGCCTGCCGGTCGAGAGCGCGGCCGCGCATCGGCTGCTGCCGGGCGCCGCGCCCGGCCTTTCACTGGAAGGAGCCGTCGAGGACGTCCAGGCGAGGGTGCGGGCCGAGGTGGCCGCGCGTCAGGAGCGGCTGGAGCGGGCGACCGAGCGCATGCGGCTCGCCGACGCCGCTCGCACCGAAGCACACGCCGAATACGTCCGGGCGCTGGTTCCGGCGATCGAACGGGCCGCCGACCGGGGACTGTCCAATGTGGAGATCGCCAGGATCGTCAAACTGCTCGACAGCGAGGTCGCCGGCGTCACCCGGCGGGCGGAGAACCTGCCGTCGGCCCGGAAACCGGTGGTGGACAGGTACATCGACGCACGCGGCTGGCTGATCGGAGTGGGCGACCGGGTCACCGGCCGCGAAGCCCTCGCCCCGAGTCGCGGCGCCCAGTTCGCCGCACTCGACCCGGACAGCCCCGAGTACGCGGCGAAAGCCGAAGAACTCGGCGTCGACGCGGAACTCGCGCGTCGGCTCGGCAAACCCCGCCCCGCCCATTTCTTCCACGACGTCCACATGCACCCGAAGGGGTACGACGCCGGCAACATCAACTATCAGGCCCTGGTGGACTGGCTGATCGGCCAGGGACTGCCGAACATCCTGGTGGCGTCGCCGATTCCGCAGAGCGGGCTCGGCGTGATCGGTGGTTCCAGCGGTTCCTTCTACTACGCCCTCACCAACGTGGTCCGGATGACCACCGTCTTCGGAAAGAAGATGCTGGGCCTGCACGGACAGCTCTCCGATATGCGGTTCTTCTCCGCGCGCGACCAGATGTCGGAGGAGCAGAAGTCACATTGGTTCCCTGGCGTCTCCGGGGCCAGAGTGGACATCCCCGGGGTCGGCGGCTACCTGATGGCGATGGCGATCCTGTTCGGCGACGCGGCCCGCTACCTCGCCGAGACCACTTTCGTGAAGGAAATGGTCCAGACGATGCTGGGGCGGCAGGCGAGCGAGGTGATCAACCCGGAGTGGGTCGGCTACTTCGGCAAGCTGGTCACCGCGGCGGAACTCGTCCGGGAATCGATCCGCGAGGGGCGGATCGCGCCGGAGTTCTTCGCCGCGTACCTGGCCGACGGTTCGCCGATGGCCGAGCTGTTCCCGGTGGACGGCAGCCCGAGCGCACTGGCCGAGATGGACTTCTACGACTCGCTCATCGCGAACGCCGGGCAGATCAAAGCCTTGCTCAAAGCGGCCGGACTGCGCGCCGAACTGCGGAGCCTGCCGGACGAAGCGCCGGAGATGTACAACCCGAACACCGTCGAACTGCTGGAGACCATCGCCGCCACCGGCCAGGTGCTGATCCTGCACGACGACATGGGCCTCGCCAGGTTGCGAGGCAACGGGACGTACGAGGCGGGCCCGTCGGACGGGCGCAACCTGGGCCCGATGGCCTACCTCCTCCAGCAGAGCGAGCTGGCCGGCGCGAAGGTGATCTGGGCGCATCTCGGCATCGGGCACTGGACCACGCTGACCGTCGAGCACATCGAGCGGTTGCAATGGCTGCTGGACACCACGGACACCGCCATGGACATCTCGTGGAACGTGCTCGCGCAGCACGCGAAAGCGGATCCCGAGGTCAAGGAGGCGTTGATCCGGTTCCTGATCGTGAACCAGGATCGGCTCATCTTCGGCACCGACACGGTGAATCCGCAACCCGGCGCGCACTATGTCCGCCACCGCAACGAGATGGACCCGCTGTTCGCCGAGGCCGCGCGCAGGCCCGGTGGGGAAGCGGCGATCGCGAAGATCCTGCACGGCAACTTCGCCCGGCTGCACGACGAGGCTGGCCGGCGGGTCACCGCGTTCGTGTTCAACGAGATCCTGTCGGGGGCCTGGGACGGGTTCATCGAGTCGTTCGGCCCGCACTGGCAGCACAAAGTGGACGAATGGGTCGAGGCGAAGATCGCCGAGGGCTGGGTCGCGGACCCCGCCTACCAGCCGCGCGGGCCGTTGTCCGGGCTGGACCCGACCGCCGGGCAACGTGCGAAAGACCAGCCGTGGCTGGCGAATCCGCAACTGCGGACGATGAAACTCTGGTACTCCGCCGCCGACCCGGAAAGCGACGCGAACGCCAATCCGGCGCGGCTGACGGCGGCCGCGGCCAGGATCTCCGCCACCGAAACTGCGGCGGGGGTCAAGTCCGCTTTCGAGCGGCTGAAGCGGCGCTGGGCCGAACGCGGCGGACTGCGCCCGGCGAGCGGTGCCGACGCGCTGCTCAGCCGCCCGCTCACCACCCAGGCGCTGATGGCGGGCGAGCGCATCAGGGCGGCTTTGGCCGCGGGTGAGCTCTCCCGCGCGCGGCTGAACATGACGCCCGGACGGCTCGCCACGTTGCCGTTGGCGCCCGCCGAACGGGACGCCATGCTGGCGTCGCTGATCGAGAGCGTCGAGAAGACCGAGCGAGAGCAGCTCGCGGTACGCGAGGAGATCTCCAGGCTGCGGTCGGCCTGGCTCGGACGCGACCTGAAGGGCTGGGCGGTGGCGGCCGCCGCCGCGGCGACCATTTTCGGGGTCGGCGCGACGGTGGGCGTTCCTTTCGCGCTGTCGGCGGGGGTGAGCATCGTGGCGGGCAACGCGGCCTTCGTCGTCCGCGGGATGCTCAACATCGCGAAGACCGGGCACGCCCAGAGCAACCGGGTGAGCCTGGAAGGAATGCTCGAACGCGGCAGGCTCGACCAGCGGTCGGCCGAGGCGCTGGCCAGGATGATCCGGGACTACCTGGAGTACGACGTCAACCCGCTCGGCCGGTTCGACGCCGTCCTGGAAGAGCTGCGGGGCGAAGTCGAGGTGAGGACCCGGCAGTTCCTGATCAACCTGCAAGCCATCATCCACACCCCGCTGGCGATCGGGGAACGCCCGTCCCAGCGCCAGGAAGACGTGAGCCTCGAGGTTTCGCGGTACCTGAACGAGGTCGGCAGGCCGTACGGGGCCGCACCCGAGTCGATGAACAAGATGAACCCGCACGCGGGCAGGCTCGGCAAGCTGATGGCCGCCGGCCTCGCCGGCACCTTCCTGGTCAATCTGCCGGTGCACGTCGCACAGGCCACCAGCCTGACCGGGCTGGCGGCCGCGGTCGCGGGGACCTACGCGGTCGCGGACGGGCTGTTCCTCTTCACCGCGCTGTCCAACGCCATCGGCGGGTTCGCCGGTTACGACAACGCGCTCCGGCCGTTGTACCGCAGGATCCAGAACGCGCTCGCGTTCCCCGTGCTGACCGTGGCCAACGGCATGCTGGTCGCGCTCGAAGCGACCCAGGGGGAGTGGTTCAAGGCGGTCGTCGCGGCGACCCTGACCGGCTCCACCCTCTACATCTCCAAACTCGGTGCCGAACTGGAGCTCCGGCTCGGCCGCCAGGCCGCGCGCAACGGCCCGGCCGCCCTCTGGGTCACCGCGTCCTCGCTGGTCGGGCTGGGCGTGATGGGCCTGTCTGCGGCGCCGCTGGCCGTCGCCGCGGGCACCGCGCTCGCGATGTCCGGTCCGGTGATCTACGTCGTGAAAGCCGCCTTGGGCAAGGCGCGCGGCGTCTACGAGGCGCGGACTCCTTCGGGAATCGTGTACACGTCGAACGTCCCGGTGCTCGGGGTCGGCGCGGCCGTCGACCTGAGCCTGCCGCGCACCCAGGCGCCGAAGCTCATCGAGCGGCCACTGCCTGAGAACGATCCCGACGATCCCGATACGCCGGACGAAGATCCCGGCGGTGCGCCGTCGCCGGACCCGACCCCGCCGACACCACCACGCCCGGCCGGTCCGTCGAACCGCCCGGACCCCGGGACGGATCCGAACGGCGGCCCCGTTGGCCTTCCTGCCTCGGATTCGTTGCCTTTGAAGGAAAATCCCGATGCCACCGGTGTGCGCGCCGACACTTGGAGTGCGTTGGGGCGCGCCGTGCCGGACGCCGGTATGCGCGCGGTCGAGCGCCCGGCGAACGGCCGCCGGTACGTGGTCACCGGCCCGGCCGGGAACACGTTCGATGTCACCGTACGGGCGGGAACGCCGAGTTCCGGCCAGGTCGCCGAGTACACTGTGGACACCGCGAAGAACTCGCTGGAGATCGAGATCTCCGAGTTCGCCACCGAGGACGCGACCCGGGCCGCGGTCGCGAGGGCGCTCGGGGCGGCGGCGGCCGAGCTGTCCGGGACACCGCACGGCGAAGACTTCCTCGCTTCCGCCGCCGATCCCACCGCGGATCCGTTGCTGAGTCCGGCCGATCACGGGCGCGCGGCGCAGCTCCTGTCGTTCGGCAGCACGCTGTCGGGTAATCCGTTGCCGCTTCGGAGGTCCGGGCTGAACGCCGCACTGCGCGAGCT
Organism: Amycolatopsis thailandensis; assembly: GCF_042723255.1. Lineage (NCBI taxonomy): Bacteria > Bacillati > Actinomycetota > Actinomycetes > Pseudonocardiales > Pseudonocardiaceae > Amycolatopsis > Amycolatopsis thailandensis. The sequence continues at coordinate 11,062 of NZ_JBHXJK010000107.1, read as the reverse complement.
GATCGCGGACATGGGCCTGCGTCCCGGCGACCCCGGCGCCGCGCGGCGGCTGGCCGCGTTGCCGGACGAGCGGATGCGCGAGGTGGTGCGCCGGTACGCACCGGCGCCCGACGGCTACACCAGCAGGCTCGACTACGCGATGACCCGGTTGCTCGCCGGTAGCACGTCGTCGGTCGCGTTCGGCGGCGCGATCGTGGCCACCGCCCCGGTGGTCGCGGCCGCGATGATCAGCGGCGCGGCCGCGCGCTCGCTGGCCGCCGGTCTCTTCGACCGGTCGGTCGTGGCACGCGAGGTCGACGCGGAGAACGCGGCGAAAGCACCCGTCGAGCGGTCGGTCGCCGAGCGGGCCTCGGCAAGGCGGGAAGCCCTCTTCCGCCCGCTTTTCGACCGCTGGACCGCGATTTCCGGCCGTCTGCGGGGCGGCACACCGTCGCCGGACGGCCGGTTCACCACACGACCGGACGCCGGACCGGAAGCGGCCGGGACCGAGAGCCCGGATGCCGGGTACGTCGGGCTGACGCCGTACGCGGTGCGCCGGGCGGCCGGAGTCTCCGCCGGGTCGCTCGGCACGATCGCGATGGCCTCGGTCGGCATGCAGCCGATGATGGCGGGCGCACTGCTCGCGACGCTCTGGGCGCCCGCCGTGCTCGGGTCGTTCGCCGAGGCGTTCCGGGGACGGCACCGCCAGGACGAGCGGGTGGCACGGGCCTCGGAACGGCTGGACGAGGCCGATCGGGCGACCGCGGACAACGAACGGGAGGTGGCCGAGTTCGGCCACGCCTTCCTGGATCTGATCGAAGCGACGCTGGAGCGGCCCCCAGGGCCCGCGACCGAAGAGGGGGAGCCCGGCCACCGGGCGAGCCCGCTGGCGATCTTCGCCGGCGTGGGCAACGACTCGGCGCTGCCGCCGATCGGCTACCGCCTTCCGGACCGGAACCTGCCGGACTCGTCCGACCCGACCTGGCTGTCCGCGATGTTCACCAGCTACCTGGAATACCTCGGGCTCGGGGTGCTCCAGGCGATCGCCGGCACCATCGCCGGTGGGGTGACCGGGCACAGCGCCTACCAGGCGGCGCAGGAGGCCGAGCACACTCGCAGGCTCCACGACCTGCTGGCGAAGGTGGACGAGCACAGTGAGCTGCGCACCCGGGTGTTGCGTGCGGCGCTGAACCGGCTCGCCGAAACCGCGCCACAGGCGGCGGACCGCGAGCGGCTGCACCGATTCCTGGACGAACACGGGCTGACCGCGACCGAACCGGAGCCGGACACCGAGCCCGACGGTGACCCGCCCCCGTGGCTCGCGTCGAAAACCTGGCTCACCGCCGACATGGTGACCGCCTCCGCGTCCCTCGGCGCCACCACCGCGGGCTTCACGTTGTTCGGCATCGGCGGTCTCGGCCCGTACGCGGTGGCCGCGGCGGCCGAAACACTGATCCCGTTGTTCCACCGATCGCTGACGGGACGCGAATTCGCCGCCGAGGACGCGGCCACCGGACCCGCCGACGCGCTGCTGCGGGCCGAGGCGCGGGCAAGGGCCGACGCGCTCGAACGGTACTTGTTCCGGCTGATGGACCGCGGTCTGGCCGAGTCGCCGGACCAGCCGACCGGGCGGCGTCCGTGGTGGCATCCGGGGCAGATCGCCGGTCTGGTCAGGAAAGTGGCGCCCGCCCGGCCGTCGGCCGAAGCCGCCCCGCTTTCGGTGCCGGGACAGCTCAAGGCCGCCGCCGGCGCGGCCTATCGGCGCCTGCTCGAACAACCGGGTGAGCTCACCACGCTGCCGGACCGGCTGGTCGCGCTGGAGGCCGTCAGCGCCGCCGCGGACCGGGTGACCAGGACCGCGGACTGGGCGGCCGCGACCGGGCAGGCCCGCCCGGAAGTGGTGGCACGCAACGAACTCGTCGAGGCCATCCAGCGGTACAACGAGCTCGCCGAGAACCCGCTGCGGCTCGATGGCCTCTTCGACGGGGTGCATCAGGGCAACGGCACTCCCCAACAGGTACGTCAGCTGCTGCCCGGTCTGCAGGACGCGGTCGGGGGCGAACCGGGCGAAGTGGTGCCCTGCCAGGTGGCGGCCGTGCTCACCGACCGGCACCTCGCCGATCGGGCGGCGGGCAAGCCGCCGGGACGGGCGACCTCGCCGCGCACGCTCGCCGGGCTGACCGGCCGCGAAGGCTGGGCCGACCGGGTCGCCATGGCGGCCAGGGTCGCCGGGGCGCGGTTCGTCCCGATGGCGTCGGCCAACGATGTGGCGCGACGGCTGCTTGATCTCGGCCCCGGTGCCCGCGCGATCGTGCACGGCGAACGCGCGGGGGTCACGCATCTGTTCAACGCGGTCAATCTGGACGGCGAGATCTACTTCGTCGACGGTCAGATCACCCTGTTCGCCGATCTCACCGGCTACCGCGACGGATTCCGGGTGCTCGTCACCGAGGACAACGGTGAGGAGGCTCGCCGGTGGGCCGGACGTCCGGTGCCTTTCCTGCTGCGCAACGCCTACGCGCAGGCGATCGCCTCGGCCCGCGAGCAGTTCGCCCGGCTGCACAAGGATCCCGCCGCGCCGAAAGGCATCGACGACGTGATCAACCCCGAGCCGTCCGAGCCGTCCGGGCAGGACGCCGCGGTGCCCGCGCCGAGCCGGGAAACCGGCGTCTCGCCCGCACGGGGCGCCACCACGGGCGGCCGCCGTTGGAAGGTGTACCGCGACATCGCGGCGCTGACCCGCGGCATGATCCCGCCCAGCGTCGAGCCGTCGTGGCACCGGCACACCCGCGGGATCGTGACGGCGGCGGCGAACATCGTGAACGGCCCGCCGCGGCCGGCGTCCGGGCTGACCCGCTGGACGTCGTTGATCGAGACGGCGTACGGCATGGTGCACAACGCGCGACAGCTCTCGGCCGGGGCCGCCTACGATCCCGAGCTGGTGCGGTGGGCGCAGAAACACCCGGAGGCCCTGAAGTACTTCCGGATGCCCGAGCTCTCACCGCTGGCGCGGACGAGCGAGGTCAACGCGCTGCCGGCGATCCACGCGGGGGTGGTGACGGCCGCCGAGCAGGCGTGGCAGATCGAAAACCAGCACTCGCTGCTGCCCGAGGTCAATCCGAACTTCAAGAATCCCCGCGCCTACGAGGAAGGCTGGCGGACGAACGGCCCGCAGGCCGTCGTCGGCTATTTCCGCGGCATGCTCGGCGAGGAGATGAAGGTCGAGCCGGTCCGGCCCGAGGACGTCTGGCGGATAGACGGAAAGGCGTACGTCGCCGAGCGACTCCACGGGTCCTGGGAAGCTCATGACAGCTACGACAGCGTCATCGACGAGATCTACGGCGCGTGGTGGTCCGCGTCGAGTCCTTCTCCGCTGCCGCCGACCGCCGCGCTGCGGCTGACCTACACCCACGCCCCGTCCGGGCAGATCGTGGAGAAGTGGGGCCTGGTGCGGTGGACCGACGGCGGTGTGGTCTTCCTTTCCCCGGTGCCCGGAACCTTGATGCTGTTGCCGGAGAATCCGCTTTCGATCTCCCTGTTCCCGATCACCTACGGCGAGGCGGGGAGTGTCAATCTGCCGCACCGGGCGGGCGGTCCGGCCGACCTGTTCAGCCGCCGGGCCGTCCGGAGCAATCAGGACATCGTCGACAGCGGCGACGGCTTGCCGCGCACCCAGGAGACTGTCGCCCGCACGGCCGAAGCCGCCGGGATCGATTTGAGCGGCGTCGAGGTCAAGCTGGCCGAGACGCCCGAGATGATCGAATACCTCGACGAGGTGGGCGCCTGCGCGTCCACCCCGCCGGAGTCGGCAGGCAGGGCCATCTGGCTCGGCCCGGCCGGTTTCGCCGATGCAGAGACCCTGGTGGCGGTGCTCGCGCACGAGATGACGCACGTGCGCCAGCTCCGAGCCGGGATCACGCCGACCGAGCGGACGCGCGAAAGTCTCGAAGACGAAGCAGAAGCCAGCGAAGAGCCCGCCCTGGAGAGGTTCCGGAGTCATGACGACGATGTTCGAAGTGGAGAAGACCTTCGACCTGCCGGGCCGGGACGGGATCCTGGTGGTCGGCAGGTTGCTGCGAGGCACGCTGGAGAGCGGTTCGAACCTCCGGCACCGGACGACGGGCGAGAGGATCCGGATTCTCGGCCTGGAGTTCGCCGGCCCGAACCAGCGGGGAACCGACCGCCGGACGATCCGGATCGACCGGCGGGACGCGAAGCCGGTGACCCCGGGATCGCTGCTGACGGACCATCCCCCGACTTCCTGAACCTGCCGCCGACGACCTTTCATCCGCTCCCGCCCCGTATCGACGCGGTGATCAACCAGGAGCCGGAGCCGCCGCTCGCCGAACCCGGCGAGCACGACCGGATCCCGGTCGCGGACATTCCCGGCCCGTCGCACCGGGACGAACCGTTGCCCGCCTCGGAACTCCGGGCGACCTTCCGGGGCGAGGACGATCCGAACGACCCGGACCGGCCGTTCGCGCCCCTGGTCGTCGAGTACTTTTCACCCGAGCGGAGAGAGGAGCACCGGGTTTTCGTGCGGGACGGCAAACTCTATTGGGCCCACGACGGATCCCCGCTGGACACGTCCTCCGTCACGGGGCCGTTCGGCAAGGCGATCTTCGCGATGGACCCGCACGGCAACCTGTACGTGTCGCTGACGTGGATCTCGGGCCGGTTGCACCATTCCAGCTTCCTCGCCGGGCAGCCCGCCGCCGTGGCGGGCCACATCGAGGCGGTGAACGGGAGGCTGATCAAGCTGACCCGCGAGAGCGGGCACTATCAGCCGGAGAAAGAGCAGCTGGCGACCGGGCTGGACATCCTCGCCGAGCAAGGCGTGGACGTCTCCCGGGTGGACACCGGTCCCCGGTTCTGAGACGGAAGGAGTCCGAGCGAGTGAAGTTCCCGTGGCGTGGATACGTCAACCAGCTCACCCACACGGCCGACCTGCGGCACCGGGCGGACGACGGGTTCGTCGAGCGGATCGCGGACGAGCTGATCCGTCAACGGTTCTTCACCCTCCCGGTGGGGGACTACCACCGGGCGGCCACGGCGGCCCTCGCCTCCGGGGAACGGATAGCCGGCGAACAGGACGACGAAGCCGTCACCCGCGATTTCCTCGTTCGGCTGGTGCAGGCACTCGACGACCGCGGGCCGTGGCCCGAGCCGCCCTACTCGACCAGCGGCACCGGCGAGTGGGCCACGTTGCGGGACGCGCCCACGATCGCGCGCGTCCCGTTGACCGACCGGCAGATCGAGGCGTCGCTGAACCGGGTCTTCGCCGAGGAACCGCCGGGCGTCGGCGACGTGCGGGTGCTGGTCCTGCGGCTGCGCACCGGGCAACAGATCGCCTTGCGTGCTTCGCGTCCGTTCCGCGAGCCCGGCGTCGACCTGCTGACCTACGACGATCCGGTGTCCACTGTGGCCGCGTTCGGCGAACTGACCGGAATCGACGCGAGCACGCTCAGGAAGTACTGACCGGGAACCGCAGTTCGAAGATCGCGCCGCCCTCGTCGGCGTTGTACACCGCGAGAGTGCCGCCGTGCGACTGCGCGACCCAGCGCACGATGGACAGCCCGAGCCCGGAAGACCCGCCGGTGCTGGCGAACCGGTCGAAGGCGTCGCCCGCCATCGTGGTGTCGATACCCGGCCCGTGGTCCGCGACGGTCACGGTGCCGCCGGCGACGGTCAGGTGCACGAACGCCTTCGCGCCCGGCTGGCGGCCGTAGCGCACGGCGTTGTCGAGGAGGTTGCCGATCGCGCGTTGCAGCAGCGCGGGATCGCCGTCGACCTTCGTGGGCGCGGCGGTGACGGTGACTTCGGCGCCCTCGGTCGCGGTGTCCTCGACCACGCCCACCACCAGCTGATCGAGCCAGATCGGCTGGATGCTCAGCTGTTCCACACCCGCGGCGAGCCGGGCGCGGACGAGCAGGTCGTCGATGATCCCGCCCATCCGCGCGGCGAGGCGGACGGTCCGTGGCAGGAGTTCCGCCGACTGGGCGGGGTTGGCCATCGCGGTTTCGGCGAGGGCGCGCAGGGCGGCGACCGGGGTGCGGAGGTCGTGCGCGGTTTCGGCGAGCAGGACCTCCTGCTGCTGCAAGGCCGCGGCGGCGGGCCGGATCGAGCGGCCGGACAGCAGGTGGCCGGCGAAACCCAGGACCGCGACCAGGAGCACGGTGCCGCCGATCACCAGCAGCGTGAACCGGGTGTGCGCGTCGTCCTCGGCCCCGGTGGGCTGCACCGCGACGACGGCCGCGAACGCCTTGCCGTCGCTGTCGCGCAACGGTTCGGCGCGGACCTTGACCACCGCGCCGTCGGTGGCCTTCTGGTAGCCCTGCACGAGCTTGCCGCCCCGCACCGCTTCGGTGGCGAGACCGTTCAGCAGCTGCGTGCTCATCGGGGCGCAGGTCGCCCGCGAAAGGTGCGGCTGGAAAGCGGGGGCGCCGCCGGGCAGGATCCCGAACTGCGGGCAGCGGTCGTTCAGCACGTCGGTGTTGACCAAGCCGAGGTCGATGGTGCCGTCGAAGGCGACCAGCCTGCTGACCGACGCCGTGACCTTGCTCAGCTCGGCGTCGATCCGATCTTCGCCCTGGTCGCCGTCTTCGCTGATGAGCAGCCACGCGAACACGACCAGCCCGAGGGTGTTCATCACGGTGAACAACGCGGTCAGCGTCCAGCGCAGCCTGCGCAGCCGATCGGCCGAGGAATGGGTGTTCACCGGGTGCCCAGCCGGTAGCCGAGCCCGCGGACGGCGTGGATCAGTTCGGGTTCCTTCAGCTTGCGGCGCAACCGCTTCACCACCACATCGACCACATTGGACATCGGATCGGCCTGCGCGTCCCAGCAGTGCTCGATCAGATCCGCCCGCTGCACCGGCAGCCCGGCCCTGGTCAGCAGGTATTCGAGCACCGCGTACTCCTTGTTGGTCAAGGTGAGCAGCACGCCCGCGCGGCGCACCTCGCGCCGCGCGCAGTCCATCACCAGATCCTCGTGGTGCAGCACCGAGGGCCGGTCGAAAGCGGACCGGCGGCACAGGTTGGCCACCCGCTCGGTCAGCTCGGCCATCACGAAAGGCTTCACGAGGTAGTCGTCGCCGCCGTGCTCGAACCCGGCCACCCGGTCGGCGAGCGCGTCGCGGGCGGTCAGGAACAGCACCGGCGCCCGCCAGCCCAGCTGCCGTCGCATGTGGACGTATTCGATGGCGTCGCCGTCCGGCAGCATCCGGTCCAGCACCACGCAGTCGTGGTGCGTTCCGCGAAGCAGCCGGTCCGCGGTCGCGATGTCTCCCGCGTCGTCGACGACGAAACCCGCCGAGCGCAGCTGCGTGACCAGCGCGAGGCGCAGATTTTCGTCGTCTTCGACGACCATCACCCGTGTCATCAAAACCTCATGTTCGGACAGCGAAAGTAGACGCGTGCAGTTCCGCGGTGCCCCTGAACGCTAACGCGTCGGGTGCCTGTCACCGCCCGGACGGCGGGGAACTGGCATGAACAGGACGTCGTTCGGCAGCGCGCCGGGGGAAGAGGGAGGTACCTGCGATGACCGTGCAGACCGGCCAGCTCAGCCTGGTCACGGGGGCGGGCCCGGGCGGTGACCGGGCGGGGCTCGGCGAACTGCTCGCGGAAGCGACCGGCGAAGTGCTCGTCATGAGCACGGGAACGGACACCGCGTTCCAGCGGATCGCGCTCGCGAACGTGCGTCCCGGCGTACGCCACAAGGTGCTCTTCCCCGACTCCGCGCGGATGTCCGGCGCGCTCAACCGGCTTTCGCGGGCGGGGGCCGAGGTGCGGACCGACGCCGAGGTCCCGATGGACGCGCTGGTGATCGACCGGACCTCGGTCGTCCTCCCCGCGGACGGCAGGCAGGCCGGTTCCGCGGTGTTCCGGCTGCCCGGCGTGGTCACCGCGACGGTCGGGCTGTTCGAGCGGATCTGGCAGGCCGCCGCCCCGCTCGTCCCGCTGGACCTCCCGGATGCCGGAAACGCTTCGATCCTGACCTGCCGCGAGCAGGAACTGCTGACACTGCTCTTCTCCGGCACGACCGACGAATCCGCCGCCGCGCGGCTCGGCGTCTCGGTGCGCACGGTGCGCCGGATGGTCGCCGACATCATGAACCGGCTCGGCGCCCGCAGCCGGTTCCAGGCGGGCGCCAAGGCCGTCGACCGCGGCTGGCTGATGGCGAAGGCGGGCTGATGACCACCTCGACCCCCGGTCGTGTCCTGCTGGTTTCGCGGCGCCCCGGCGCGTATCCGACCATCGGCGATGCCTTGGCGGAGGTGTCCGGCGACGCCGTCATCACCATCGCCGGCGGCGAATACGCGGAAACCGTGGACCTGACCGGCCTGCGGGTGACCCTGGCCGCGGCCGACGGCGCCACCGTCGTCGTCGACGGCCGGGGCGCCGACCGGCCCGTTTTCCGTACCACCGGCGGAGCGCTCGTCCTGGAAGGGATCGAGATCCTGGCCGGTGACGCTTCGGCGATCCAGTCCCACGACACGGAACTGACCGTCCGGGGCTGCACCGTCTCCGGCGGTCGCGGGCCGGCGGTCGCGATCCGCGGCACGACGGCGTTCACCGTGACCGGATGCGTGATCTCGGCGGCGGAACAGGGGATCCTCGTCGACGGTTCGCCCGGCAGGATCGAGGACACCACCGTCGAAGACGTGACGGGGGACGGGATCACCCTCGGCCAGGGCGCCGATCCCGTCGTGGCCGGCTGCACGGTGACCGGATGCGGGCTGCGTGGCGTCTACGTCTACCAATACGCCCGGCCGAACATCGAGAACTGCGTGATCTCGCACACCGGTCACGAGGGGATCGCCGTGGCGCACCACGGGGCGCCGGTGATCGAGCGCTGCACGGTCACCGACACCCGCGGGCCGGGGATCGCGTTCGCGTCCGGCTGCGGCGGCGAGATCTCCGCTTGCCGGGTCACCAACACCGCGGAACCCGGGATCTCGATCGCCGAAGGAGCGACGCCGACGGTCAGCGAAGCCGCGGCTCCCGGCACCGTGGGGGACAGCGCCCTGGACGAGATGCTCGCCGAACTCGACGCGATGATCGGCCTTCCCGAGGTGAAGGAAGAGGTCCGCGCGCTGGTCGACGAGTTGCAGGTCAACGAATGGCGCCGCCGGGCGGGGCTGCCGGTCGGTGCCGCCGGGCACCATCTCATCTTCGCGGGCGCGCCCGGCACCGGGAAGACGACGGTCGCGCGGATCTACGGAAAACTGCTGAAGGCACTGGGAGTCCTGCCTGTCGGCGAGTTCCGCGAGGTGTCCCGCCGCGATCTCGTCGGGCAGTACATCGGGCACACCGCGGAGAAGACCGCGACCGTGTTCGAGGAGGCCAAAGGCGGCGTCCTGTTCATCGACGAGGCGTACACGCTCACGCGGCTCGCCGGTTCGGGCGGCGACTTCGGCCAGGAGGCGATCGACACCCTGGTCCCGTTGATGGAGGAACATCGCGACGAGGTGGCGGTGATCGTGGCCGGTTACACCGACGAGATGGTCGACTTCCTCGCCGCCAACCCCGGTCTCGCGTCGCGTTTCGGCAGGACGATCGAGTTCGAGAACTACGACCCCGCCGAACTGCTCGCCATCTTCGGGCGGATGGCGGCCGCGGGCGACTACGAACTCGATCCCGGCGCCGCCCCGGTCCTCACGGAGCACTTCCGGCGCGTTTCCGGGGACGTCAACTTCGGCAACGCGCGGGACGCGAGGCTGTTGTTCGAGAAGGCGCGGACGGCTCAGTCGCAGCGCTTGCGGCTGATGGGCCGGATGCCCGCGCTCGAAGAACTGCGCGGCTTGCACGTGGCCGACGTGGAGGCCGCCATCGCACGATAACGTGCTCATGTGCGGGTGCTGGTGACCGAGGACGACGAAAACTTGCGGGTGGCGCTGGAATTCGCTCTGCGCGGTGACGGTTTCGCGGTGGACACCGCCGCCGACCTGCCCGGCGCCGACGAGGCGCTGATGGTGAACGCCTACGACTGCGCGGTGTTCGACCGGATGCTGCCTTCGGGCGACGCGTTGCTGTACGTACAGAATCGGCGCGGCGCGGGATGGCCGATGCCGGTGCTGTTCCTGACCGCGCGCGACAGCGTCGCCGACCGGATCGACGGACTACGCGTCGGCGGCGGCGACTACCTGGTCAAACCGTTCGCGATGCCGGAACTGATCGCGCGCGTGCGCAGCCTGTGCCGCCGCGACATGGCCGGGCAGGCGGTGATCCTGCGGTGCGCCGACGTCGAACTCGACACCGGCAGGCACCAGATTTCGCGGGCCGGCGTGCTGCTCACCGTGACCCGCAAGGAGTATCTCGTCATGGAGCGGCTGATGGCCGCGTCCGGGCGGCCGGTGTCGCGGCGGGAACTGATCCGCTACGCGTGGGACGAGATGGCGGACCCGGCGTCGAACGTGCTGGACGTCGTGATCGCGCGGTTGCGGCGGAAACTGAAGGAGCCGCCGCTGATCCACACGGTGCGGGGATCGGGCTACCGGATGGCGCCGGTTTGACTGGCCCGTCCTTCGGTCTTTCGCGCGGGCGCGCGCCATGAACGGATCGTTCCTTGCAAATTTCGCAAGGAACGGATCGTTCATGGCAACCGGGCCGGGGGTGAGAGCGCATCAGTTGTCACTGGGGTCACTGGGGTCACAGTGGCAACGGTCGTGAGTGGCAAGTGGGGTTCTTTTGCGATTCACGGCAAATGCGGCTCGCCCGCCCACCGGCTCGCCCGCTCGTCGGTCCTCATGACGCTCCCGAGCCCCCGCCCCCTTCACCTCGCCACTCCACCGAACATCGGTCCGTGAAGGCCTCCTTGCCTACCTTGAAGGTAGTGAAGGAGGCCTTCACGCGCCTCGGGCAGCCACGGCGGCGGGTCAGGCGTCGGTCCAGTGGGTCGTGAGTGGCAAGTCGCGTTCTGACGGACTCGTATTTACCTACCCACTGGTGTGATCGGCGGTCGAGTGTGGAGGATTTGGGACGTTCACGGTCCCAAAAACAACCCCCCCGGGGGCCGGGCCCGCCCGGGCGTTAAAAAAAAAAACACCCCCCCCACCCACAACCGGAGACGGGTTTCGCGGTAC
>NZ_JBHXJK010000106.1:0-29863 GCF_042723255.1 Amycolatopsis thailandensis | reverse complement strand
TCGCCCCAGCTCCACACCTCCCAGCCGCCTAACACTACCTCAGGCTATCCCCACCGTCCCCCCTCGTCGGTGGAGAGGCGGGTTAGAACCGTCCTCACCACTCACGAGGGTGTTCGGCGTTGAGTGGGAGAATCGTTGGTATGCCCGAACTCCCCGAGGTCGAGGTGGTCCGTGCAGGGCTCCAGGCGCATGTCGCCGGCCGGACGATCACCGACGTCGAAGTCCTGCACGCCCGCGCCATCCGCCGCCACGAACTCGGCGCCGAGGACTTCACCGGACGCCTCTCCGGCACCAAGATCACCGCCGCCCGACGTCGCGGCAAGTATCTGTGGCTGGAGCTCTCCGACGGTCAGGCCATGCTCGCGCATCTCGGCATGAGCGGCCAGATGCTCGTCCAGCCCGACGACGCGCCCGACGAGAAGCACCTTCGCGTGCGGTTCCGCTTCGCCGACAACGGCCCGGAGTTGCGCTTCGTCGACCAGAGGACCTTCGGCGGTCTCGCGCTCGCGGACCTCACCGAGGTCGACGGGACGGCGTTGCCGGGCACCATCGCGCATATCGCCCGCGACCCGATGGACCCGCGGTTCGACCTCGACCAGGCCGTCCGCGCGCTGCGGTCGAGGCGGACCGAGATCAAACGCGCCCTGCTCGACCAGACCCTCGTCTCCGGCATCGGCAACATCTACGCCGACGAAGCGCTCTGGCGGTCCAAGCTCCATTGGTCCCGCCCGACCGACAAGCTCACCGCGGCCCACGGCCGCACCGTGCTCACCGCCGCCAGCGAGGTGATGGCCGCCGCGCTCGTCGCGGGCGGGACGTCGTTCGACGCGCTTTACGTCAACATCAACGGCCAGTCCGGCTACTTCGACCGGTCGCTCGACGCCTACGGTCAGGAAGGCCTGCCCTGCGGCCGGTGCGGAACGGCCATCCGGCGCGACCCCTTCATGAACCGCTCGTCGTTCTCCTGCCCGCGTTGTCAGCCGAAACCTCGTGAGGTGAAAACTGTCGTGTATGAATGTGGGCATCGCGTCAACTAGCATGAACGGGCACGACATGTAGGGAGTGGGATGGTGGCCGCGACCGAGCCCGGGAAGACGACGCTCGCCGACAAGATCGACAAGCTGTTCCAGATCGTGCTGAGACCCGATCGTGAGCCGTACAGCCACGAGGAGGTCGCCAAGGCCTGCCGAGAGGCCACCGGCGAGAGTTTCTCGACGACGTACCTGTGGCAGCTGCGTACCGGTCGCCGGGACAACCCCACGAAACGGCACCTCGAGGCGCTCGCCCAGTTCTTCGGTGTCTCGCCGGCGTACTTCTTCGACGACGAGCAGAGCGCCAAGATCGCCGAGGAACTCGCGCTCCTGGGGGCCCTTCGTGACGCCGGGGTCCGCGACGTCGCGCTGCGGGCCGTAACGCTTTCCCCCGACGGACTCGACACCATCAGCGACATGATCGACGCGATCGCCCGCAGGGAATCCGGACGGGGCGGCTCGAAGAGGGAGGCGTGAGTGGATCGCCGTCGCAAGGAGTTGTGGCGCCGCTGCCGGAGTCTCGCCGACGGCGTCACCCTGCCCGAACCCTTCGACGCCGACGCCTTCATCGCCGAACTCGCCGCCGAACGCGGCCGACCGATCGAATTGATGCAGGTCAGCGTCCCCTCCAGTGGCCCGTGCGGGCTGTTGATGAGCACAGAGCGCACGGATTACATCCTCTATCCGACCAACACCACCGCCCTGCACCGGCGGCACATCCTGCTGCACGAGGTCGGCCACCTGTTGTGCGGTCACGTCGGCGCGGACGCCGGAGCCGACGGGATCGCGCTCGACGCCGCCGCCAGCAAGACCCTCATGCCGAACCTGTCACCCGAACTCGTCCGCCGCGTCCTCGGCCGCACGGGGTACAGCGCCGTCGAAGAGCAGGAAGCCGAACTGCTCGCCAGCCTGCTGGCGCAACGCGTCGCCCGGACGGCGGTGCGTGGCGCGGCGCGCCTCGACGAGAGCGCGAGCGACCTCGCCGGTGAGATGGCCAGGGTCGACAACCTCTTCGGCAGCCGGAAACGACGGCTTCCGTGACCGAGACCATCGCGTACTTCTGTTGCGTGGTGGCTTGCGCGGGTTTCGGATACAAGCTGATCCAGGCCAGGCACACCCAGCCGTTGCGGCGGATGTGGTTCCTCAGCGCGTTCGGGATGTGCATCGCGGGCGGCATCATGCTGCTCACCCCGGCGATGGAGAACGCCGTCGGCGTCGAAGAACCCATCGGCAGCCTGCTGAACCTCGCCGCGGACGTGCTCAAGATCGGCGCGATGGCCTTCGCGGTCGCGTTCGCGCATTCGCTGAAACTGGGGGAGGGCAAGCGGATCGGCTGGCACGCCCTGCTGTCCTGGGGCGTCGTGGGCGCGGAGATCGTGCTCTTCTTCCTCTCGGACAGCTATCGCGTCGGCGAGCACACCGCCGCCGGACCGGGAAGGCTCGGCTGGTTCGTCGCGTACAACGTCCTCTTCCTCGCGTACGGCTTGATCAGCCTGCTGACCTTTTCGATCGTCTTCGCCCGCTTCGCGCGCCATGCCGATCCCGGTCCGCTTCGCACCGGGCTGTGGCTGCTCGTCGGTGGCGGGGTGTCGGCGCTGGCCTGGACCTTCTGGGACGTCGACGACATCTACGTCCTCGCCACCACCGGCGCGGTCGACGCCGGTGAGGACACGCTCTCGGCGATCCTGGCGGCGCTGAGCGTCGGGCTCGCCGGGGCGGGCGCGACGCTCAGCGTGTGGGGGCCCGCGCTGGCCACCCCGTTCCGCCTGATCGGCCTGTACCGGACGTACCGCCGGATCGAGCCGTTGTGGACCGCGCTGCGCGAAGCCGTCCCGGGAATCGCGCTGGACCCGGGTCCCGGAATGCCCGGCGGCGTCGAATTCGCCTTGTACCGCAGGGTCATCGAGATCCGGGACGGCCATCTCGCGCTGCGCCCGTACTTCGATCCGGAGGTCCCGTCGGCCGCGGAAGCCGAGGCCCGCAAGGCGAAGACCCCCGAAGCCCGGCTCCCCGCGACGATCGAAGCCGCCGCCTTGGCCGCCGCGATCGTCGCCTCCGGGGCGGGCCGCCGGTACGCCCCCGACGACGTTCCGGCGACCTACCTCGACGAGCCGGACATCGCCGCCGAAGCGGCGTGGCTGGTGGAGGTCACGCGCGCCTGGCGACGGTCCATTGTGGTCGGTCGCATCCGGGACCGGGCGCGTGAAGCCGAACTCGCGTGATCAGAGCCGGAACTCGCGTGCTTGGGGCCGGATCTCGCGTGCTTGGGGCCGTGATACACGAGTCACGCCTTCAAGCACGCGAGTTACGTGTTCAAGCACGCGAGTTACGTGTTCAAGCACGCGAGTTACGTCTTCAAGCACGCGAGATCGGTGCTTGATCACGCGAGTTTCCGGCCGCCGGCCCAACGCGCTCCGCAGCGTTGTGAAAGCCACTTTCGCAACGCTGCAGGTTGCGAAAGTGGCTTTCACAACATCTGTAGCCGGGACGGCGACTGGCAAATGATCGAGCACGGCACGGTGTCTTTCCCGCAAGTGCACGCGACTTACGGCGCGACACCGCTCGCTAGGCGGCGAAGACCCCGGTGACGGCGGCCGCCGCCGCGATCAGCGCGAGCCAGACCGGCGGGACGACGTCCTTGGCCCCGTCACCCGCCCGCACGTGGGCGATCGCCGCCCCGATCAGCAACGCCGTCAGGCCGATCGCCGCGGCGATCCCCAGCGGGAGCCAGAAGAAACCCGCCACCAGGCCCGCCGCCCCGGCGATTTCGAGAGCGCCGATCCCCTGGATCTCCCGGACCGAGAAGCCGAGCCTCTCGGTCCGGGAGATCAACGACGGCTGACGCAGGACCTTCGCCACCCCCAGTACGGCGAAGATCGCGGCCAGCAGGACGGAAAGCACGACGGAAACCACGGCCATCACGGAACTCCTCGGTGCGAAGGGATTTCAGACCGTGACGCGGCGCATCGTGGCGAACCCGCCGGCGCCGGCGACACAGACCAGGATCGCGAGCGCCCCGGTCAGGCCGCCGACGGTCAGCGAGCTGAAGAACGTGCCGAGCTTCGACCACGAATCGGTCCAGGTCAGCAGCAGCCCCACCCCCAGCAGCACCAGGACCTGCGCGGCGGAGAACAGGACCACGCCCAGCACCGAAGCGCGCCGGTAGATCAGGCCGTACCACATGCCGTAGAGGAACATCAGCGTCAGGAACACGAACGCCGTGAGCAGCGTCAGGTACCAGGGACCGTCGAGCAGCCAGGGCACCCGGAAGTAGTTGAGACCGAGCCCCCAGCCGCCGGTCGCCTCCTCGATCGCCTGGAACACGGTGATCCCCGCCGCGTACAGCGCGGAGAGCCCGGCGACCAGCAGGACCGTGCCCAGGTAGTACGACCGCCTCGACACACCGAGCGCCAGCCCGAACGGCAGCGACTTCGTCATGCTCATGGCACCGCAGACGAGCATGAACACGAACAACGTGAACAGGCCGCCGGAGTAGTTCTCCTCGGGTTTGTCGGGGAGAAGCGAGAAGATCGCGAGGTTCACCCCGAAGGCGAAGAGCGTGACGCCGATCGGGAGAACCAGGTACTGGAGCCGGTCCACCAGGTGATAACGCGCGACATTGACCAAGGTGTTCATGCGGACGCCTCCTCTGCGGTCTGTCCGTTGGAGGTGTGCACCATCAATTGCTGCAGCGACAACGGTTCGAGTTTCAGGTGCAGGGCCTGTGCCCGCGCCTTCGCCGCCGCGTCGAGAGCGTCGGCGACGGTGACCGAAGCCCGTGAACCGATCTTCCGGCGGTGCAGCACCCGGCGTCCGGAAACGAAGTCGTCCACGGCGATGGCGGGCCCGCTGACCGTGGCGGCCGAGCCGCGCAGGTCGTCGGCGGCCGCGTCGAGCACGACGCGGCCCTTGTCGATCATCACGACGTGCTCCAGCAGATCGGCCACTTCGTCGATCAGGTGCGTGGAAAGCAGCACCGTGCGCGGGTGTGCCGAATAGTCGTCGAGCAACCGGTCGTAGAACAATTGCCGCGCGACGGCGTCGAGGCCCGCGTACGGCTCGTCGAGCAGCGTGAGCTCCGCTCGTGCCGCCAGCCCGATCGTGATCGACAGCGCCGAGCGCATCCCTCGCGAGAGCTTCTTGACCGGGCGCTTCAGCGGCAGATCGAAGTCGCGGAGCAGCGTGTCGGCGAGTTCGGCGTCCCAGTTCGGGTAGAACCACGACGCCGCCGCGAGGGCGTGGCGGACCTTGAAGTCCGGGAACTGCTGGTCCTCGCGGACCAGCACCAGGCGCCGCAGCACCCGCTCGTTCTCCACCGGGTTCTCCCCGAACACGCGGACCGAGCCCGCGCTGGCGAACTCCTGCGCGGTGATGATGCGCAGGAAGGTGCTCTTGCCCGCGCCGTTGCGGCCCAGCAGGCCGGTGATCTTGCCTTCTTGGATGTCGACCGAGACTTCGCCGAGCGCGAGGTGGTCGCCGTAGCGCCGGGTCAGGCCGGTGGTCGAAATGGTCGGCGTCATGCGGCGGGTCCTCCGTTCCGGTGTCCGTTCCCGCGGATGAGCGAGATCAGGGTTTCGTCGTCGATGCCGAGGCGCCTCGCTTCGATGAGCATCGGGTCGAGGTACTGCTCGGCGAACCGCTGCCGCCGGTCGGTGAGCAGCTTCTGCCGCGCGCCACCGGCGACGAACATGCCGATACCGCGCCGTTTTTCGAGCAGGCCATCGTCGGCGAGCACGTTGATTCCCTTGGCCGCCGTCGCCGGATTGATCCGGTAGAAGGCGGCGAGTTCGTTGGTTGACGGCACGCGTTCCCCCTCGGCCAGGCTTCCCTCGGCGATGTCGTCGGCGATCTGTTCGGCGATCTGCACGAACAGGGGCGTTCCTTCGTCGAGCACGACACCTCCGTTCCCAGTCGTCGTGCACCCTCCCCGGGTGCGGTGGTTCATTACTGGACTAAGTAACCCACGAACCATCGGTCGGGCGCAAGTGGCTTCCGCCGTGCGCACTACTGTGCAATGCGTGGTACCTTCTGTTGCGTAAGACTGGGAGGGACGCGACTGTGGAGATCAGTCAGCTACTTAAAGGCGTGCTGGACCTCGCCGTTCTCGCGGTGCTTCGCGGGGAGGACGGCTACGGCTATGACGTGCTCCGAAGACTCCGGGTCGCGGGGTTGCAGGAGGTCGGCGACGCTTCGGTGTACGGGACGCTCCGGCGGCTGTACAAGGCCGGCCTGCTGACGTCGTACGTGGTGCCGAGCGAAGAAGGCCCGCACCGCAAGTACTACAGCCTCAACGAGCCGGGTCGTCAGCGCCTCGAAGAGTCGGGGCAGACCTGGCGGACTTTCGCCACGACAATGAACAGCCTGTTGGGAGAGGCAGCATGAGCACGCAGAATCCGACCGCCGTGCGGGTGTATCTGGCGAGGGTCAGGAGCGCGCTCGCCGACCTGCCCGAGAGCGAAGTCGAGGAGATCCTCGAAGACGTCCGGCCCCATCTCGCCGAAATGGAGGCGGAACTGGGGGACAATCCCAAGGTCGACGCCTTGATCGAGCGGCTGGGCAGCCCCGAAGGCTACGCCGCCGAATTGCGCGCGTCCGGTGGCTATCCGCCGCGCCCAGCCGATTCGGGCGACAAGACTTCTCTCCTGAAGGTGAAGACCGGGATCGGCGGAGCGCGGTTCGCGTTCTGGGGACTGGTGTTCTCCATGGGCGGGTTCGCGCTGTTCGGCTTCGCGGCCGCGGTGTGGGTCCGGGTGGAACCGTTGCTGGGCCTGCTTTTCATCGCTCCCGTACTCGCCATCAGCGTCGCCTACGTGGTCCGCCGGGGCGTCGCCCCGATCACGGAACTGCCCGAGGTGGTCAAGCTCCGCGAGATCGTCAAGTCGTTCCAGAGCAACAGGAACGGCAAGGGACTGACCTACTTCCGGGCGCTCAAGCCCGCGTGGTGGGTGCTGTGCGCGGCGGTGCTGGTCGTGTTCGGCCTGCTGCTCATGCTTCGGGACACCGAGGCGGTCCTGTTGCTGCCGTTGATGTTGCTGGCGGCCGTCGCGGTGGTCTGGGCGGGACCGAAGCTGAAGACCGACCGGCGGCTGCTGTGGCTGGCCGTGCCGATCTCGGCGTTCGTCATCGGCAGCATGCTCGGCGGGGCGGGCGCGGCCGTCGACCTGATCGCGAAACGGTCCTACGGCGGCAGTTCCTACAACAGCGGCTACACGCCGAACTACAACGACAACTACGGCAACCCGCAGTTGATGTACGGCAGCCAGGACGTGGAGAACATCTACGCGTTCGACGCCGAAGGCAAGCCGCTGACGGAGATCTATCTCTACGACGAAAACGGCCGTCCGCTCAGCACGACCAGGTACGCTTGCGAGAAGAGCACGGGCGAGAAGCGGCGGGTCGGCGACGACAACCGCTATCCGCGCCCGCTCGTCGAGCGAGGTGTCCAGGACGGTCAGGGAAGTCGTAACGGTTACAACGGTTCCCGCGGCTACTGCGAGGAAAGGGCCGACATCCCGTTCAGCGCGGCGATCCCGAAGGGCGCCCCGGTGCCGCCTTCCGCGACACCCCAGGCGCCGCCGTCTTCCGTGACGCCGCCGTCGGGCTCCACCCAGCCGACGCGCTAGGTGGTCCGGGCGGGGGCGGACGTCGGGGGCCGCCTTCGCCCGATTCGGGGGATAGCCGCGAAAGTCACTTTCGAAGACATCGGGGATCGAGAAAGTGGCTTTCGCGGCATTTCCCTTTTGTGACCTGGCGGAGCACTATCGGTCCAGGTCATGGCCGCTACTCTTTTCGAATGCGTCACCGCGACGAGCCGACTCTCGAACGCGAGCGCGAACTCGGGAGGATCGAAGCGGCACTCGATTCCGCCACGGCGGGCGAAGGCCGGGTTGTGGTCATCGAAGGCCGGGCCGGGATCGGCAAGACCCGGCTGCTTCAAGAGACCCACGCGCTGGCGAAAGGCCGTGGGTTCGGCAGGGTGCGCGCTTTCGGTGACGCGCTCGAAGGAGCGATGGCCTGGGGCGTCGTCCGTCAGCTGGTCGAGCCTTCGATTTCCCGCCACGACAGGGAAAACCTCGACGGCCCGGCCGTCGCCGCGCTCCGGGCGCTCGACGCCGCGGCCGGCGATCCGAGCGAAGCCGAACTGGCCAGGACACTGCACGCGTTGTGGTGGGTCGCGGTCGACTTCTCCTCGGTCCGGCCGTTGCTGATGACGGTCGACGACGCGCATTGGGCGGACCCGTCGTCGCTGCGATTCCTCGTCTACCTCTCCCGCCGGATCGCCGATCTGCCGATCGTGCTCGTCGTGGCCACCCGCCCGCCCACCGGGAACACCGGGCCGCTGGTCCTTCTGAGCCTCTCGCGACAAGCGGAACGCGTGCTGCCGAAGGCGCTTTCGCCCGAAGCGCTCGCCGAACTCATGGCCGCCCGCGGGGTGCTCCCGGCCTGGGCCGTGGTCACTTCGCTGCACGAGGCCAGCGGCGGAAATCCTTTTCTGGCCAGGGTTCTCGTCGACGAACTCGACGCGCTCGGACTGCCGCTGGACACCGGCGCGACCGCGACCGAGATCGAAAAACTGGGCCCCAGCGCGGTTTTCCGCACGGTGCTGGGCAGGCTGCCCGACGACGCCGTCTCGCTCGCCGGGGCGATCGCGATCCTGGGCACCGGCGGCGATCCGTGGCAGGCCGGAGCCTTGGCGAAGCTGGACGTCGCCGGGCTTTCGGCCGCCGCCGAAGCGCTGATCTCGGCCCACGTGCTGACCGCCGACGGCGACCATCTCGTCTTCGTCCATCCCGTCGTGCGGGAGGCGGTTCTCACCGGCCTGGGGCCGATCGCCCGTGCGGCGCTGCACGGTGGCGCCGCGAAGGCGTTGTGCGCGGCGAAAGCCCCGGCCGACCGGGTCGCCGCTCATCTCGCGCAGGCGCCGAGAGGCACCCTCCCCGGCTCGGCCGGGATCCTGCGCGAGGCCGCGGCCTCGCTGCTTTCGGCGGGTGACCCGAGAACGGCCGCCGCGCATCTGCGCCGGGCCGTCGAGGAGAGTCCGGACGACGCCGCGTTGCGGGCCGAACTCGGCCACGCGCTGCTCCGCACGGGCGAGGCCGTCGAAGCGCGGCGACAGCTCCTGGTGGCCGCGGACGGGGTTCCCGACGCCGAACTCGTCGCGGCCGCCGCGTCGGCCACGACGGTCGTCGACGGGCCCGAAGCCGCCGTCACCGAACTCCGCGAGGCGATCGCCGCCCGGCCCGGCGGCCCGCGCGATCCCGGCCGGATGCATCTGGAGGCACGGCTCGCGGTGATCCGCTCGTTCCTGCCGCACCATCGGCGGACGGCCTCCGACCACCTCAGCGCGTATGCGAGCTTGAGCGGCGGCACCCCCGACGAGCGCACCCTGCTCGGCCTGCTCGCGCAGATGGGGCGCTACGAGGTCCGGCCCGCGGACGAGGTCGCCGCGACCGCCAGCCGCGCGCTGGCCAACGGCGCCTACTTCGAAGACGCCACCGGGAGCATCGACGTGATGGTCGGCTGGGTGGTCGCGATGCTCGCGCTGATCTCCGCCGACGGGATCGACGAAGCCGGATGGGAGATCGAACGCGCGCGGCAACGGGTACGGGAGCACGGCTCGCCCGTCGAGTTCGCGATGGTCGCCAACGCGGCGCTGTTCCTCGACTGGCGGCTCGGCGATTTGAGCGTCATGGAGGCCGAAGCCGAGGGGGCGCTCGCCGCCATCGGCGCCGAAGAGCCGTCGCCGCAGGTGATCGCGATGCGGGCGACGGCGACGCATTTCCTCTCCTACGCCGCCTTGGAACGGGGCGATCTCGAAGGCGCCGCCGAGGTGCTGGCGCGGTTCGACGGCGATCACGGCGACGGCCCGAGCATGATGCCGACGATGTGGCTGCACGAACCCCGCGCGCTGATCGCGCTCGCCGTCGGGAATCCCGTGCTCGCCAGGACACAGGCGTTCTTGCAGCGCGACGAGATGCGCGCCGTCGGCGTCGACCCGCCGACCATTCCGTGGCGGGTCCCGGCGGTGCGCGCCGCGCTGCAGCTCGGCGAGTCGGACCACGCGCTGCAGCTGGCCGAGGAGCAGGTGATCATCGCGCGGAAGTGGGGGACCACGACGGAGATCGGCGCGGCGCTGCGGTTGCTCGCGCACGCCGACGGCGACCGGCGGCTGGACCTGCTGACCGAGTCGGTCGGGGTACTGGAGCGGTCGCCCGCCCGGCTGCATCTCGCGCGTTCGCTGGTCGACCTCGGCGAGGCGACGCGGGGCACGGACGCGCGCGCCCCGCTCAACCGCGGGATCGAACTGGCCGCCGAATGCGGCTCGGCCGTGCTGCGCACCCGCGCCGTCGCGGCGCTGGAAGCCTTGGGGGACCGGCCCCGGCGGACGGTCTTCGCCGATCCGTCGTCGCTGACGGCGAGCGAGCGGCGGGTCGCGGATCTGGCGGCGTCCGGTCGTGCGAACCGCGAGATCGCCCAGGAACTGTTCGTCACCCCGAAAGCGGTCGAGAACCACCTCCGGCGGATCTACACGAAACTCGGCATCGCCGGACGGCGAGGGCTGGCGCGCGCCGAATTCCGGATGCGGGAACGGCGCCGGAGGACGTAGCCTTCCCGGCAACGCGTCGACGGAGACGAGTAGCCAAGGGAGCACGCGAGACCCAGAGAGCCGCCGGTAGCTGGGAAAGCGGCCTCGCGCCCTTCGGTGAAGACCCTCCCGAGTGCGGGGAGGAACGGCGTCCGCGCCCCATGCCCCGCCGTCCGGCCCTCGTCACCGGGCCTTCGAGGCCGCCGCTCGTCCAGGGCGGCGGCGAAAGTGCGGTGGTACCGCGAGTTCCCTTCTCGCCCGCACTCCCAAGGGGTCGCGCATATCCGTACAGGAGTTGTGATGATCTCGCGTGTCCTCGTCGCCGACCTGCCCCGGCACGTCGGCGGCCATGTCCGCGTCGCCGGCTGGGTGCATCGCCGGCGCCGCTTGAAATCCGTCACCTTCCTGGTGATCCGGGACCGAACCGGGCTCGCCCAGGTCGTTCTCACCGAACCCGGTGGCCCGCCGGAGGAGACCGTGGTCGAGGTCGAAGGCCTCGTCACCGTCAATCCGCAGGCGCCGGGCGGCCTGGAACTCACCGGGCCGTCGGTCGGGCTGCTGTCCGAACCCGCCGAGCCGCCGCCGTTCGACCTCTACCGGCCCACGGTGCAGGCCACTTTGCCCACGGTGCTGGACAACGCCGCCGTCGCGCTGCGGCATCCGCGGCTGAAGGAGGCGTTCACGGTCGCGGCGGCGAGCGTCGCCGGGTTCCGGTCGGCGCTCGACGGCCTCGGATTCACCGAAACCCATACGCCCAAGATCGTCTCGTCGGCCACCGAATCCGGCGCGAACGTCTTCGGCATCGACTACTTCGGGAAGCGGGCCTTCCTGGCGCAGTCCCCGCAGTTCTACAAGCAAGCGCTGACCGGGGTGTTCGAGCGGGTCTACGAGGTCGGCCCGGTGTTCCGCGCCGAACCGCACGACACCGCGCGGCATCTCGCGCAGTACACCAGCCTCGACGCCGAACTCGGCTTCATCGACGACCACCACGACGTGATGGCGGTCCTGAGGGAAGCGATCGCGGGAATGGCCGCCGCCGTCCCGGCGACCGGGGTCATGGTGCCCCGGGAGA
Source organism: Amycolatopsis thailandensis (assembly GCF_042723255.1). Classification (NCBI taxonomy): domain Bacteria; kingdom Bacillati; phylum Actinomycetota; class Actinomycetes; order Pseudonocardiales; family Pseudonocardiaceae; genus Amycolatopsis; species Amycolatopsis thailandensis. The sequence continues at coordinate 18,174 of NZ_JBHXJK010000106.1, read as the reverse complement.
TTCCGGAGATCCACTTCGCGGCGGCTCAGGAGCTGATCGCGCGGCTGTCCGGCGAGGACCCGCGCGGTGAGCCCGACCTCGCGCCCGCGCACGAGCGGCTGCTTTCGGACTGGGGCTTGCGCGAACACGGCTCGGAATTCCTGTTCGTCACCGGCTATCCGATGGCGAAGCGGCCGTTCTACACGCATCCGGACCCGGAGCGGCCCGAGTACTCCAACAGCTTCGACCTGCTCTTCCGCGGGCTGGAGCTGGTGACCGGGGGCCAGCGGCTGCACCGGCACGCGGACTACGTCGCCGCGCTGGCCGCTCGCGGGGAGTCCGCCGAGCCGTACCGGGACTACCTGTCGGTGTTCGCGCACGGGATGCCGCCGCACGGCGGGTTCGCGCTCGGTCTCGAACGGTGGACGGCCCGGCTGCTCGGGCTGCCGAACGTCCGGCAGGCGACGCTTTTCCCGCGTGACCTGCACCGCCTGACCCCCTAGCGGATGTCATGAAAGGGTCGTTCAGGACATTTTTCGTCCTGAACGACCCTTTCATGACACATCGGCCCCAGCGGAACCGCGTCAGTGGTTGAACGCGCTCCTGGCGGCCAGGTCGGCCAGCAGGGCGCGGCCCTTCTCGGCGTTGCGCGGCTGGGCCAGGACGTCGTAGCGCCGGGCGACCAGCTGGCTCTGCGAGATGAACCCGCGCTTGTTCTTCGACGACGCATATCCCAGCGCGCCGAACAGCAGGTTGAACCCGATACCGCCGACGAGGCCGACGAGGATCGGCACCAGTCCGGCGCCCGGGTTCAGCAGGCTCAGCACGAGGCCGAGGAACACACCGAACATCGCGCCCGACAGCGCCGAGCTGGTGAGCACCTTGCTCCAGCCCATGCGCCCGGCGATCCGCTCGACGAGGATCGGTTCGACACCGACGATGGTGACGTCGGTGATCGGGAAGTCCGTTCCCGCGAGGTGGTCGACCGCACGCTGCGCTTCGGAGTACGACTCGTAGGAGCCGATCGGCCACCCGCTGGGCAGCGTCGGGAGCTGAGCCCGCCCCTGGGGCTCGGTGAACGTGGTCTGCTGCGTGAATGCCTGTGTCATTCCTTCTCACCTCTCTTGATCCGTACAACGTCCCGGATGCGCGGATCTCCTCCCGATGCGGCGGGATTCACAGCATCTTCTCAGCCGGGCATCACAGACAATCCGCCCAGGGACCGGCTACGGTCCGAAATGGATAACGAACCAGACCATTGGTCGAGTTGACCACGTCGGGTCGACCCGGTAGGAAGAACCCGCAAAGGTACCGCTTCGAACCTTTAGGTGAGGCTGATGGCGAACAGGCGCGGGATGCTCACGCTGGATCGGCTCCGGGAACTGGTCGAGGACGGCACCGTCGACACGGTGCTGGTGGCGATCACCGACATGCAGGGCAGGCTTCAGGGCAAGCGCTGCGCCGCCGAATACTTCCTCAACGAGGTCGTCGAGCACGCCACCGAAGCGTGCAACTACCTGCTCGCCGTCGACGTCGACATGAACACCGTGGACGGCTACGCGATGTCGTCCTGGGAAACCGGTTACGGCGACTTCGTCATGCGCCCGGACTTCGACACGCTGCGCCTGCTCCCGTGGCAGGAGGGCACCGCGCTCGTCCTCGCCGACCTCGAACGGGTGCAGGGCGGAGCCGTCGCCCCTTCGCCCCGCCAGATCCTTCGCGGACAACTCGACAGGCTGGCCGCGCGCGGTCTCGCCGCCTTCGTCGGCACCGAGCTGGAGTTCATCGTCTTCGACGACACCTTCGAGTCGGCCTGGGACAAGCGGTACCAGGACCTGCGCCCGGCCAACCAGTACAACGTCGACTACTCGATGCTCGGCACCTCGCGGATCGAGCCGCTGCTGCGCCGGATCCGCAACGACATGGGCGGCGCCGGGCTGTACGTCGAGTCGGCCAAGGGCGAGTGCAACCCCGGCCAGCACGAGATCGCGTTCCGCTACGCCGACGCGCTGACCACCTGCGACAACCACAGCGTCTACAAGACCGGGTCCAAGGAGATCGCCGCGCAGGAGGGCAAGAGCCTCACGTTCATGGCGAAGTACAACGAACGCGAGGGCAACTCCTGCCACATCCACATCAGCCTGCGCTCGGCCGCGGGCGAGCCCGTCCTGGCCGGTGACGGTCCCGGCGGGTTCTCCCCGCTGATGGAGCACTTCCTCGCCGGGCAGCTCGCCGGGCTGCGCGAGCTGACCTATTTCTTCGCGCCGAACATCAACTCCTACAAGCGTTTCGTCCCCGGGAGCTTCGCGCCGACGGCCGTCGCGTGGGGCACCGACAACCGCACGTGCGCGCTGCGCGTCGTCGGGCACGGGGACTCGCTGCGCACCGAGAACCGCGTCCCCGGCGGCGACGTGAACCCGTATCTCGCGGTGGCCGCGCTGATCGCGGCCGGGTTGCACGGCATCGAGAACGAGCTGAAGCTGGAGCCGGAGTTCCACGGCAACGCCTACGGCTCGGACAAGCCGACCGTGCCGACGACCTTGCGCGAGTCCGCGGCCTTGCTGGACCGGAGCGAACTCGCCAGGACAGCGTTCGGGGACGAGGTCGTCGACCACTACCTGAACGCGGCGAAGGTCGAGCTCACCGCGTACGACGCCGCCGTCACCGACTGGGAGAGGATCCGTGGCTTCGAACGGCTCTGAACCACTGATCGGGCTCACCTCTTATCTGGAGCCCGCGAAGTTCCTGGTGTGGGAGACCGAAGCGGCGCTGCTCCACCGTGTCTACGTCGACGGGATCGTCGCGGCGGGCGGGGTCCCGGTCCTGCTGCCGCCGGTGAGCGGCGCGCACGATCGGCTGGTGTCCGCCGTGGACGGTCTCGTGCTCGTCGGCGGCGCCGACGTCGACCCGGCGCGCTACGGCCAGGAGCAGCACGCGACGACGTACACGAGGCCGAACCGGGACGCGTTCGAGTTCGGGCTGCTGCGGTCCGCCTTGTCCGCCCGTAAACCGGTGCTCGGGGTGTGCCGGGGACTTCAGGTGCTCAGTGTCGCGTTCGGCGGGACACTCGCCCAGCACCTGCCGGACACTTTGGACAGTGCCGATCACCAGCCCGCGCCCGCGACCTTCGGCACCACTACGGTGACCCTTGCCGAGGGCAGCCGGGTGGCGTCGATCCTCGGCACCGAGACCAAGGTGCCGTGTTACCACCATCAGGCCATCGACAGGCTCGGCGACGGGCTGGTCGCGACGGGCTGGGCCGCCGACGGGACCATCGAGGCGGCCGAACTGCCCGGCGACGGCTTCGTACTCGGCGTCCAATGGCACCCCGAACAGAATCCCGACGACATCAGGCTTTTCGAAGCGCTGGTTAAAGCTGCGAAGGAGAACGGATGACCACGTTCGAGGTGATCAACCCCGCCACCGAGGAGGTGGTGAGGTCGGTCGGGCTGACCTCGGCCGAGGAGACCGACGCGGCGATCGCCCGCGCGCACGCGGCGTTCCCCGCCTGGCGCGCGGTGGCTCCCGGCGACCGGGCGCGGCTGCTGCGCCGGTTCGCCGACGCCGTCGACGCCGACATCGAGAACCTCGCCCAGCTGGAGGTCGTCAACGCGGGGCACACGATCGGCAACGCGCGCTGGGAGGCGGGCAACGTCCGCGACGTGCTGACGTACTACTCGGCGTCACCCGAGCGATTGAGCGGCAAGCAGATCCCGGTCCCCGGTGGCGTGAACATGACGTTCCACGAGCCGCTCGGCGTGGTCGGCGTGATCGTGCCGTGGAACTTCCCGATGCCCATCGCGGGCTGGGGGTTCGCGCCCGCGCTCGCCGCCGGGAACACCGTCGTGCTCAAACCCGCCGAACTCACCCCGCTGACCGCGATCCGGCTCGGCGAGCTCGCCCGCGAGGCCGGGATCCCCGAAGACGTCTTCCAGGTCCTTCCCGGCAAGGGATCCGTGGTGGGACAACGGTTTGTGGACCACCCGGCGGTGCGGAAGGTGGTGTTCACCGGCTCCACCGAGGTCGGCAAGCAGATCATGGCGGGCTGCGCCGCGCAGGTGAAGCGGGTGACCCTGGAACTCGGCGGCAAGAACGCGAACATCGTCTTCGCCGACGCCGACCTGGAGAAGGCCGCGGCCACCGCGCCGTACGGCGTGTTCGACAACGCCGGGCAGGACTGCTGCGCGCGGTCGCTGATCCTGGTCCAGTCGAGCGTGTACGAGAAGTTCATGGAGCTGCTGGAACCCGCGGTGAACGGCGTCGTCGTCGGGGATCCGCGGCTGGAGGTGACCGAGATGGGCCCGCTGATCTCGGCGGGCCACCACGCGAAGGTGTCGTCCTATGTGGACGACTCCGCGCCGGTCGCCTTCCGGGGCAACGCGCCCGTCGGCCCCGGATACTGGTTCGCGCCGACCGTCGTCACCCCGCCGGACCTGCGGCATCCGCTGGCCTCGGACGAGATCTTCGGCCCGGTCGTCGCGGTGGTCCCGTTCGCCGACGAGACGGACGCCGTCACCATGGCCAACCAGACCGAGTACGGCCTGTCCGGCTCGATCTGGACACGCGACGTCGGCCGCGCCTTCCGCGTCGCGCGCGGCGTCGAAGCGGGGAACCTTTCGGTGAACTCGCACTCGTCCGTCCGGTACTGGACGCCGTTCGGCGGGTTCAAGCAGTCCGGGCTGGGCCGTGAGCTCGGGCCGGACGCTGTCGACGCCTTCACCGAGACCAAAAACGTCTTTATCAGCACGGAGGAATAAATGGTGCAGCGTTTCGAAGGCCGCGTCGCGGTCATCACCGGCGGGAGCAGCGGCATCGGTCTCGCCACCGCTCGGCGGCTGGCGAGTGAAGGCGCGAAGGTCGTCATCGGCGACATCTCCGCCGAGGCGGGCAAGGCGGCGGCCGACGAGGTCGGCGGCCTGTTCGTGCAGGCCGACGTCACCGACGCCGACCAGGTCGAAGCCCTGTTCCAGACCACTGTGGACACCTTCGGCTCGGTCGACGTGGCGTTCAACAACGCCGGCATCTCCCCGCCCGAGGACGACTCGATCCTCACCACCGGCATCGACGCCTGGGAGAAGGTGCAGAAGGTCAACCTGACCTCGGTGTACCTGTGCTGCAAGGCGGTGCTGCCGCATATGCAGCGACAGGGGAAGGGCTCGATCATCAACACGGCGTCGTTCGTCGCGGTGATGGGCGCGGCGACGTCGCAGATCTCCTACACCGCGTCCAAGGGCGGGGTGCTGGCGATGAGCCGTGAGCTGGGCGTGCAGTTCGCGCGGGAGAACATCCGGGTCAACGCGCTGTGCCCGGGGCCGGTGAACACGCCGCTGCTGAAGGAACTGTTCGCGAAGGACCCCGAGCGGGCCGCGCGGCGGCTGGTGCACGTGCCGGTCGGGCGGTTCGCGGAGCCGGAGGAGATCGCGGGCGCCGTCGCCTTCCTGGCGAGCGACGACGCCTCGTTCATCACCGCTTCGCAGTTCCTGGTGGACGGCGGCATCTCGGGCGCCTACGTCACCCCCCTCTGACCCCCGTCGCATTTCGTCCTCTGAATGCGTTTTGCCTGGTCGCGAAGTCCGTGAAGGCCTCCTTGAGGGACCCAGAGTCCCTCAAGGAGGCCTTCACGGACCAGCACCGATGTGGCCTGGGGCGGCTTCGAGTACGTGAAGGCCCCCTTCACTCGGCTCAGCCGAGGAAAGGGGGCCTTCACGCGGCAACGCTGTGGCGCTTGGTGACGTTGAGGTAGTTGGGGCGAGCGCTCTGTCGGTGAAGGCCTCCTTCACTACTCTCAAGGTAGGGAAGGAGGCCTTCACGGACTGGGTGGCCGCGCTCGGTCCCCGGGGTCCGAAAGACGCTTTCCTCTCGTCTCACGCGGTGAAGGCTCCTTTCAGCCCGTGCCCGGCTCTCCGCCTCCCCGCAATCAGGCACCTACTTGAGCCACCTCGAAGTACATGAAGGCCCCCTTCCTTGCGCCTAGGTACGTGAAGGGGGCCTTCATGTACTTTCGTCGCCGTCACTCGTCCCGGTGGCCGGGATGGCGGCCCGCTGACCTGCGCTGTAGTCCTGAGAGCGCGAAGCATCCAGGACCACCGAGGAGGCCCCGAGAATGACTCGGCAGATGAGCACCGCCATGCGCGACTGCATCGACCTGTGCAACGAGTGCCACGTCAGGTGCGAGGAGATGATGACGCGCTGCATGGAGGTCGGCGGCGCCAAGCTCGGGATGATGATGGTGACCTGCGGCGACATGTCCCGCATGAGCGCCGACATGATGATGCGCTGCTCGGCCATGATCGCCGACCTCGAAATGATGCGCATGTGCGCGAAGACGTGCGGCCTGGCCTCCCAGATGATGCGCATGTGCGCCCAGGAGTGCGCCAGGACCGGCGACCCCGAACTGGCCGAGGCCGCCGACATGATGATGCGCTGCGCCGAGCTCTGCGGCACCATCACCGCCGAGATGATGATGGAGAACGCGTAACTCGCGTGCTCAAGCCCGTGACTCGCGTGCTTGGAGCCGTGACTCGCGTGATCAGGCCCGTGACTCGCGTGCTTGGACCCGGAACTCGTGATCAGAGCCGTGACTCACGAGTTCCGTCTCCAATCACGCGAGTCACGCCTTCCATCACGCGAGTCACGGCTTCAGTCACGCGAGTTCCGGCTTCGGTCACATGTGTCCCGCCGGGCACGTCGAGTGTCCGCGCGAGCGGGACAAGTGACGTGCCCGGCTACAAGTAGACTTGCGCTGAACACGCCAGGTACGGTGTGCGCACAACTGCAGATCGGGCCGTCGAGCTGGAGCGGGAGAGCCCCCACGAACGTGGTGGGGCACCGAAGGAGCAAACTCCCCGGAATCTCTCAGGTACCCACTACCGCTTCCGCGAGGCCACTCTGGAAAGCAGGCGCGCAAGTGCGCCTCACCCAAGGTGAAAGCCGTCCTGTCCACGGGCGGTGAAACTCTCAGGTGCCATGACAGAGGGGGAGTTCCCAGCGCACCGGTCTATCCGGCGCCTGAGTAAAGGAGCTCCCTTGACCAGTACGTCCTTCGACGACCGGCACATCGGCCCCTCGGAGTCCGAGCAGGCCAAGATGCTCGCCGAGGTCGGCTACGGCAGTCTCGACGCCCTGGTGCAGGCCGCGGTGCCGTCCGCGATCCGCGTCACGCGTGACCTCGAACTTCCTCCCGCCGCGTCCGAAGAGGACGCCATCGCCGAGCTTCGCGCGCTCGCCGCGCTCAACAAGCCGATGACGCAGATGATCGGTCTCGGCTTCCACGACACGGTCACCCCGGCGGTCATCCGCCGCAACGTGCTGGAGAACCCGGCCTGGTACACGGCGTACACGCCGTATCAGCCGGAGATCTCGCAGGGCCGTCTCGAAGCCCTCCTCAACTTCCAGACCATGGTCTCCGAGCTGGCCGGTCTCGCCACCGCGAACGCCTCCCTGCTCGACGAGTCCACCGCCGTTGCCGAGGCCGTCATGCTGATGCGCCGCGCGTCGAAGGCGAAGTCCAACAAGGTCGTCCTCGACGCCGAGTGCCTGCCGCAGACCATCGCCGTCGTGCGCACCCGCGCCGAGGCCATGGGCGTCGAGGTCGAGGTCCGCGACCTGCTCACCGGCCTGCCGGAGGAGTTCTTCGGCGTCGTCGTCCAGTACCCGGGCGCTTCCGGCGTGCTGCGCGGCGCGGGCTTCTACTCCGCCATCTCCGAGACCGCGAAGGCCGCCGGCGCGCTGTACACCGTCGCCGCCGACCTGCTCGCCCTCACGCTGATCACCGCGCCGGGTGAGTTCGGCGCCGACATCGCCGCCGGCTCGACCCAGCGTTTCGGCGTCCCGCTCGGTTACGGCGGGCCGCACGCCGGGTACATGGCCGTCCGCGCCGGGCTGGAGCGCTCGCTGCCGGGCCGCCTCGTCGGGGTCTCGGTCGACGCCGACGGCAACCCCGCGTACCGCCTCGCCCTCCAGACCCGCGAGCAGCACATCCGCCGCGAGAAGGCGACCTCCAACATCTGCACCGCGCAGGTCCTGCCCGCCGTGCTCGCCGCGATGTACGCGGTCTACCACGGTCCGGACGGCCTCAAGCGCATCGCGACCCGCGTCCACGAGCTCGCCGCCGGGCTGGCCGACGCCCTGCGCACCGGCGGCGTCGAGGTCGTCCACGAGGGCTTCTTCGACACCGTCCTCGCCCGCATGCCCGGCCAGGCCGAAGCGGTCGTCGCGGTCGCGCGCGAGAACGGGATCAACCTCGGTCCCGTCGACGCCGACCACGTCCGCATCGCCGTCGACGAGGTCACCACGCCCGCGATCATCGCCAAGGTCCTCAACGCGTTCGGCGTCGAGAACCAGGCCGAAGGCACCCAGGCGCTGCCCACCGGCCTCGGCCGCCAGAGCGACTACCTCACCCACGAGGTCTTCCACTCGCACCGCTCCGAGACCGCGATGCTGCGCTACCTGCGGAGCCTTTCGGACCTCGACTACGCGCTCGACCGCGGCATGATCCCGCTCGGCTCCTGCACGATGAAGCTCAACGCCACCACCGAGATGGAGCCGATCAGCTGGCGCGAGTTCGCGGGCATCCACCCGTTCGCCCCCGCCGACCAGGCTGAGGGCTACCACGTGCTGGTCGAGCAGCTGGCCGGCTGGCTGGCCGAGGTCACCGGCTACGACAAGGTGTCGCTGCAGCCGAACGCGGGCAGCCAGGGCGAGCTCGCCGGCCTGCTCGCGATCCGCGCGTACCACCGCGCCAACGGCCAGGCCGAGCGTGAGGTCTGCCTGATCCCGTCGTCCGCGCACGGCACGAACGCCGCCTCCGCGATCATGGCCGGGATGCGCGTCGTCGTGGTCAAGTGCACCGCCGAAGGCAACGTCGACCTCGAAGACCTGCGCGCCAAGGTCGACGCCAACCGCGACACCCTGTCCGCGATCATGGTGACGTACCCGTCCACGCACGGCGTGTACGAGCACGGCATCGACGAGCTGGCCAAGATCGTCCACGACGCGGGCGGCCAGGTCTACGTCGACGGCGCGAACCTCAACGCGCTGCTTGGCCTGGCCAAGCCGGGCGAGTTCGGCGGCGACGTCTCGCACCTGAACCTGCACAAGACCTTCTGCATCCCGCACGGTGGCGGCGGCCCCGGCGTCGGCCCGGTCGCGGTTCGCGCGCACCTCGCGCCGTACCTGCCGAACCACCCGCTGCTGGAGAAGGCCGGTCCCGAAACGGGTGTCGGCCCGATCAGCGCCGCCCCGTACGGCTCGGCGTCGATCCTGCCGATCTCCTGGGCGTACGTCCGCATGATGGGCGCCGGCGGGCTCACCGCCGCGACCCAGGTCGCCGTCCTCGCGGCGAACTACGTGGCCAAGCGCCTCAACCAGCACTACCCGGTGCTCTACACCGGCCAGGACGGCCTGGTCGCGCACGAGTGCATCCTCGACCTGCGCGGGCTCACCAAGGAGACCGGCGTCAGCGTCGACGACGTCGCGAAGCGCCTGATCGACTACGGTTTCCACGCCCCGACCATGTCGTTCCCGGTCGCGGGCACGCTGATGGTCGAGCCGACCGAATCCGAGGACCTCGGCGAGATCGACCGCTTCATCGCGGCGATGATCGCCATCCGCGCGGAGATCGACGCCGTCGCGAAGGGCAAGTGGGCCGCGGACAACAGCCCGCTGCGCAACGCCCCGCACACCGCGGAAACCCTGGTCGGCGACTGGGACCTGCCGTATGACCGCGAACTGGCCGTGTACCCCGCCGGAGTGAACCGCAAGGCCAAGTACTGGCCCCCGGTGCGTCGCATCGACGGCGCCCGCGGGGACCGTAACCTCGTCTGCTCCTGCCCGCCGCTCAACGCCTACGAGAACTGAGGCACTTGATGTCGAAAGAGACGTCCCTGCACGGAGTCCACAAAGGACTGGGTGCGTTGTTCACCGACTTCGCGGGCTGGTCGATGCCGATCCGCTACAGCAGCGAACTGGCGGAGCACAAGGCGGTCCGCGAGACCGCGGGCCTGTTCGACCTGTCCCACATGGCCGAGATCGAGGTGACCGGCCCGCAGGCCGCCGACACCCTCGACTTCGCGCTGGTCGGCAACCTGTCCGGGGTCAAGCCGGGCCGGGCGCGCTACACGATGATCTGCGACGAGAACGGCGGCGTGCTGGACGACCTGGTCGTCTACCGCCTCGAAGACGAGAAGTTCCTGGTCGTGGCCAACGCGGGCAACGCCGCCGTGGTCGCGGAGGCGCTGGCCGAGCGGGTCTCCGGGTTCGACGCCGTCGTCGACAACAAGTCCGAGGACGTCGCGCTGATCGCCGTCCAGGGCCCGAAGGCCGTCGAGATCCTGGGCGCCGTCACCGACGCCGACCTGGGCGCGCTCAAGTACTACGCGAGCGTCCCGGCCGTCGTGAAGGGTCACGACGTCCTGCTCGCCCGCACCGGCTACACCGGCGAAGACGGCTTCGAGCTGTACGTCCCGGCCGGTGAGGCCCCCGCCGTCTGGCGCATCCTCACCGAGGCCGGCGAGCCGCACGGCCTGCTCCCGGCCGGTCTCGCCTGCCGCGACACGCTGCGCCTCGAAGCCGGAATGCCGTTGTACGGCAACGAGCTCAGCCTCCAGCTGAGCCCGTTCGAGGCCGGTCTCGGCCGCGTCGTCAAGTTCGAGAAGCCGAACGACTTCGTCGGCAAGGCCGCGCTGGAGGAACTGTCCAAGAAGGACGTTCCCCGGGTCCGTGTCGGGCTCAAGGGCGCCGGCCGCCGCGCGCCGCGCCACGGCTACACCGTCCTGTCCGGCGAGACCGAGATCGGCGAGGTCACCAGCGGTGCCCTGTCGCCGACCCTGGGCTACCCGATCGCCATGGCCTATGTGGACCGGGAGCACTCCGAGCCCGGCACCGAGCTTTCCGTCGACATCCGGGGCCGGATCGAGCCCGTCGAGGTCGTCGCCCTGCCCTTCTACTCCCGCGCCTGAAAGGCCCTTGAACGACCATGAGCATCCCCCAGGAACTGAAGTACACGAAGGAACACGAGTGGCTGAACGTCGTCGACGGCGTCGCCACCGTGGGCATCACCGCCTTCGCCGCCGAGTCGCTCGGTGACATCGTGTTCGTCCAGCTCCCCTCGGTCGGCGACACCGTCACCGCGGGCGAGGTGTTCGGCGAGGTCGAGTCGACCAAGTCGGTCAGCGAGCTGTACGCACCTGTGGACGGCGAGGTCGTCGAGGTGAACGAGGCCACAACGGACACCCCCGAGCTCATCAACTCGGACCCGTACGCCGAAGGATGGCTCCTGAAGGTGCGTCTGTCCGGCGACGTGCCCGCCCTGCTCGACGCCCAGGCGTACGCCGTCCTCACCCAGGAGAACTGAGATGTTCAACGCCGCCCTGTCCGACGTGGATCCCGAGGTCGCCACCGCCGTCGCGGCCGAACTCGACCGGCAGCAGTCGACCCTGGAGATGATCGCCTCGGAGAACTTCGCCCCGGTGGGCGTGCTCGAAGCGCAGGGCTCGGTGCTGACCAACAAGTACGCCGAGGGCTACCCCGGCCGCCGCTACTACGGCGGATGCGAGCACGTCGACGTCATCGAGCAGCTGGCGATCGACCGCGCGAAGGCCCTGTTCGGCGCCGAGCACGCCAACGTCCAGCCGCATTCGGGCGCGCAGGCCAACGCCGCCGCCATGGTCGCGGTGCTCAACCCCGGCGACACCATCCTCGGTCTCGACCTCGCCCACGGCGGTCACCTGACTCACGGGATGAAGATCAACTTCTCCGGCAAGCTCTACAACGTCGTCGCGTACCACGTCGACAAGGAGACCGGGATCGTCGACGTCGAGGAGATCGAGCGCCTCGCCAAGGAGCACAAGCCGAAGCTGATCATCGCCGGCTGGTCGGCGTACCCGCGTCAGCTCGACTTCGCCGAGTTCCGCCGCATCGCCGACGAGGTCGGCGCGAAGGTCATGGTCGACATGGCGCACTTCGCCGGTCTCGTCGCCGCCGGGCTGCACCCGAGCCCGGTGCCGTACGCCGACATCGTGACCACGACCACGCACAAGACCCTCGGCGGCCCGCGCGGCGGCATCATCCTGTCGCGTCAGGAGCTCGCCAAGAAGATCAACTCGGCGGTGTTCCCCGGCCAGCAGGGCGGTCCGCTGGAGCACGTCATCGCCGCCAAGGCCGTCGCGCTCAAGATCGCCGCGAGCGAGGAGTTCCGCGAGCGTCAGCAGCGTGTGCTCGAAGGCGCGAAGATCCTGGCCGACCGCCTTTCGCGCACGGACTGCTCCGAAGCGGGCGTCCGCGTGCTGACCGGCGGCACCGACGTGCACCTGGTGCTCGTCGACCTGGTCAACTCCACTTTGGACGGTCAGCAGGCCGAGGACCGGCTGCACTCGGTCGGTATCACGGTCAACCGCAACGCCGTCCCGTTCGACCCGCGCCCGCCGATGATCACCTCGGGCCTGCGGATCGGCACCCCGGCGCTGGCCACCCGCGGCTTCGGTGCCGAGGACTTCGCCGAGGTCGCCGACATCATCGCCGAGGCGCTGCGCCCGGACTTCGACGAGGCCCTGCGCCAGTCGCTGTCCGCCCGGGTCGAGCTGCTGGCCAAGAAGCACCCGCTGTACGCGGACCTCAACCGATGAGCGCGCTCCCCGAGGGGCGCAAACTTCTCCGGCTGGAAGTCCGCAACGCGCAGACCCCGATCGAGAAGAAGCCGCCGTGGATCAAGACCCGCGCGCGGATGGGCCCCGAGTTCACCGAGCTGAAGGGCCTGGTCAAGCGCGAAGGGCTCCACACTGTGTGTGAGGAGGCCGGTTGTCCCAACATCTACGAGTGCTGGGAAGACCGTGAGGCGACCTTCCTGATCGGTGGGGATCAGTGCACGCGGCGTTGTGATTTCTGTCAGATCGACACGGGCAAGCCCGAGGCGCTGGACACGACCGAGCCCCGCAAGGTGGCGGAGTCGGTGCAGGCCATGGGGTTGCGCTATTCGACGGTGACCGGTGTCGCGCGTGACGACCTGGAGGACGGTGGTGCGTGGCTGTACGCGGAGACTGTCCGTCAGATTCACGCGTTGAACCCGGGTACCGGTGTCGAGTTGCTGATCCCGGACTTCAACGCGGACCCGGATCAGCTGGCCGAGGTGTTCGGTTCGCGGCCGGAGGTTTTGGCGCACAATGTGGAGACGGTGCCGCGGATTTTCAAGCGGATCCGTCCTGGTTTCCGCTATGCGCGGTCGCTGGAGGTCATCACGAAGGCTCGTGAGGCCGGTCTGGTGACGAAGTCGAATCTGATCCTCGGCATGGGCGAGACTCCCGACGAGGTCGCGCCCGCGATGCAGGACCTGGTCGACGCGGGCTGCGAAATCCTGACGATCACCCAGTACCTGCGGCCCTCGCCCCGGCACCACCCGGTCGACCGGTGGGTCAAGCCGGAGGAGTTCGTCGAGCATTCGAAGGCCGCCGAAGCGATGGGATTCGCTGGTGTGATGGCCGGGCCGCTCGTACGCTCGTCGTATCGGGCCGGTCGCCTTTTCGCCCAGACCAAGGCTCACCGCGGCGAAGCGCTGTCGGAGAACTTGGCCCATCTCGCCGCCGAAGGGCCCGCGGCCCAAGAAGCCAGCTCCCTGCTGGCCAGATAGGAAGGAGGGCAGATCAATGGCGATCAGCGTCTTCGACCTGTTTTCGATCGGCATCGGCCCCTCCAGCTCCCACACGGTGGGCCCGATGCGCGCCGCACTGACCTTTGTGGACGGTTTGGCCGCCGACGGCGACCTCGCCGCCACGACACGGGTCCAGAGCGAGCTTTTCGGTTCGCTGGGCGCGACAGGGTTCGGGCACGGCAGCGACAAGGCCGTGCTGCTCGGGCTGTCCGGGGAGCGTCCGGAGGAGATCGACACCGACACGGTGCCCGGCAAGATCGCGGAGATCCGGGAGTCGTGCCTGCTGAAGGTGCGCGGTGAACACGAGATCGTGTTCACCGAGGACACTGACCTGACCATGCACCGGCGGAAGTCGTTGCCGGCGCACCCGAACGGGATGATCTTCCGCGCGTTCGACGCCGACGGGAAGGTGCTGCGCGAGCGCACCTACTACTCGGTCGGCGGCGGCTTCGTGCGCGACGAGTCCTATGAGACCGACACCGTCGTCGTCGAGGACTCGACGAAACTGGAGTTCCCGTTCCGCACCGGCGCGGATCTGCTGAAGCACTGCGAAGACACCGGGCTGTCGATCAGCGAGGTCATGCTGCGCAACGAACTCGCGTGGCGCACACGCGAGGAGATCCGCGAGGGGCTGCTGGAGATCTGGCAGGTCATGGTGGAGTGCGTGCGCAACGGCTGTGAGCACGAGGGCGTCCTGCCGGGCGGCCTGAAGGTGCCGCGGCGCGCGAAGGCCTTGCACGAGAAGCTGCTCGCGGAGGACGGCGTCGGCGATCCGCTGTACGCGATGGACTGGGTGAGCCTGTACGCGCTGGCGGTCAACGAAGAGAACGCCGCGGGTGGCCGCGTCGTCACCGCGCCGACCAACGGCGCGGCGGGGATCATCCCGGCGGTGCTGCACTACTACCAGCGGTTCATCCGGGGCTCGTCGGACGACGGCATCGTGACGTTCATGCTCACCGCGGGCGCGATCGGCTCGATCCTCAAGCAGACGGGCTCGATCTCGGGCGCCGAGGTCGGCTGCCAGGGCGAGGTCGGTTCGGCCAGCGCGATGGCCGCCGCCGGGCTCACCGAGGTCCTCGGCGGTTCGCCCGCGCAGGTGGAGAACGCCGCCGAGATCGGCGTCGAACACCACCTGGGGCTGACCTGCGACCCGGTCGGCGGGCTGGTGCAGATCCCGTGCATCGAGCGCAACGCGGTCGGCGCGTCGAAGGCGATCCACGCCGCGCGGATGGCGATGCGCGGCGACGGTTCGCACGTCGTGACGCTGGACAAGGCGATCAAGACGATGCGCGAGACCGGCGCCGACATGAGCGTGAAGTACAAGGAGACCGCGCGCGGCGGCCTGGCCGTCAACGTCATCGAGTGCTGACACCCTCGCGTTCAGTCCTCTGGATGCGGTACATGCGTGTGCATCCAGAGGACGAATCGCGGGCGGCCTAAACTCGAAGAGTGGAGTCGAGCACGGTCGCGAACGCGGGTGACGCGCTGTTCCGCCCGGTGCGCGCGGGCAACGCCTTCGAGGAGACCGTCGAAAGGCTGCTCCAGGCGATCCGGCTGGGCGTGGTGGGCGCGGGAGAGCGGCTGCCCTCTGAACGCGAGCTGGCCGAGCGGCTCGGGGTCAGCCGGGTGACGCTGCGCGAGGCGATCCGCGCGCTGGCCGACGCCGGTTACGTCGAGTCGAGGCGCGGGCGCTACGGCGGCACCTTCGTCAACGACGTCCTGCCCGACCCGCCCGCCGCCGACGGCCGGAGCGTCGACAACGTCACCCTGGAGGACGCGCTCGGCCTGCGGCACGTCCTGGAGACCGGCGCCGCCGAGATGGCGGCGTCGCGGTCGCTCAGCCCGGCGGACAGGCAGCACCTGACCAGCACCCTCGCCGAGGCCGCGGCGGCCGACGTCGGCGACTACCGGCGCAAGGATTCGCGGCTGCACCTGGCGATCGCCGAGGTCACCGCGTCCGGCTCGCTGACCACGGCGATGGCCGACGCGCGGATGCGGGTCAACCAGCTGCTCGACATGATCCCGCTGCTGGAGCCGAACCTGGAGCACTCCAACGCCCAGCACGAGGCCATCGTCGACGCGATCCTCGCGGGTGACTCCGAGGCGGCCCGCCGGGCGATGGCCGAACACGTCGAAGGCACCGCTTCGCTGCTTCGCGCCTTCCTCGCCTGATCCCTTCGTCTCGCGTTTCGTCCTCTGGATGCGGTAGTTGGCGAGACGAACTACCGCATCCAGAGGACGAAATGCGGAGAGGCGAGGACACGATTAGGTGATTTTCCCACAACCTTTTCACTCGTCCGGGCGTCTAAGCCGGTGTGGAGAACCCGGATGACGCGACCGCACCCGAGTCGGAGCCCACGGACACCCCGGCGCCGAAGCCGAAAAAGCGCAGGTGGCGCCGCATCGTCGCCTGGTCGCTCGGCCTCCTGATCGGCATCCCGGTGGTCGCGTTCGGGGTCGCGTACGTCCTGCTCGACGTCCGCAGTCCGCAGGATGTGCTCGCCGACCTCGACAAGACGGTCATCTTGCAGAACGCGGACGGTTCCGAGCTGCTCAAGGTGATCCCGACCGGGGGCGACCGGCAGTTCGTGCCCTACGACGCCGTCCCCGCGAAGCTGCGTGACGCGATCATCGCGACCGAGGACCCGACCTACTGGGAGAACGAAGGCTTCGACCCCACCGGAGTCGGCCGCGCGCTGGTGACCGGTGTCGGCGGCGGGTCGGGGATCACCCAGCAGTACATCAAGAAGTCCACCGGCAACGACGACGCCACCCTGCTCCGCAAGTTCTCCGAACTGGTGCTCGCCACGAAGATCACCCAGCAGCAGACCAAGAAGGAGATCTTCGAGAGTTACGTCAACATCATCTCGTTCGGCCGGGGCACCTACGGCCCGGCCTCGGCGATGAACGCCTACTTCGGCCGCAAGCTCGACGACTCGATGACCTGGAGCGAGGCCGCCTTCCTCGCCGGCATGATCCAGTCGCCGTCGGTGCACGACCCGTTCGCCTCCTCCCACGAGCACGCCAGGAAACGCTGGGCCTACGTGATGAACAAGCTGGTCACGCGGGGTTATGTCAGCCAGGCCGAAGCGGTCACCCTGACCTACCCGGGGGACGCGATCCAGGCGCCGTCGGAGACCCGCGCCGGACGAGTCACCTACGAGCAGTACCACCTCAAGCAGCAGGTGCTCGCCGAGCTGGAACAGGTCGGCTACCCGCTGGACCGGCTTCGCGGCGGCGCGATGAAGGTCGAGACGACCATCGATCCGCGTGCCCAGGCCGACGCCGAGAAGGTCGTCAAGGAGCGGTTGCAGGGGCAGCCGGAGCACTTCCGCGCCTCGCTGGTCGCCGTCGAACCCGGGACCGGCGCCATCCGCGCCTACAACGGCGGCGGCTGGAGCGTGCACGACTACGCCGGCACCCCGTACGGCACCGGCTCGGTCTTCACCCCGTTCACGCTCGCCGCCGGTCTCGAACGCGGCGTCAACGTCGACGAGCCGCTCAAACCTCCGGGCAAGGTCGATTTCCTCGGCGAAACCTTCACGTTCCAGGACCAGTGCGGCGAGGCGGGCAAGTGCACGCTGCGCCAGGCGATCGGACGGGACGCGCAAGGCCCGTTCGTCGAGCTGGCGAAGAAGCTCGGCGCGGAAACCGTCCGGGAGGGCGCCCGCGCGGCGGGGATCCCCGAAGCCGTCGACGGCGCGGCGACCCTGCGCGAGAAGGACGGCTTCCTGATCGGCCCGGGGATCGCGGTCGGCCGGTATCCCTTGCGTCCCAGCGACATGGCCGGCGCCTACGCGACCTTCGCCGCCGACGGCATGCGCGCCACCCCGCATCTGGTGTCGAAGATCCGGGGCGAGAACGGCGAAGTCGTGTGGGAACGCCCGTCGGACAAGGCACCCGCGTTCAAGGGCGACGAGGCGCTGAGCCGCCGGATCGCGGGCACGATCAGCCAGGTGCTGACCACCGGGCTGAAGGATCGCCCGGCCGCGCTGAAGACCGGCGCCTTCCAGTACAACGAAACCGACGACAACGCCGGCGCCTGGGCGGTCGGGTACACGCCGCAGCTTTCGACGGCGGTCTGGGTCGGCTCGGACGAGCCGCGCCGGATGCGGGACGCCGCCGGGCAGAAGCTGATCGGCAAGACTCTCCCGGCCGAGATGTGGCAGCGCTTCATGAACGGCTTCCACCAAGGATTGCCTTCGCGGTGGCCGGTACTCGCCGGTCCCGCCGCACCCACCGAGACCGCCGCGGTACCGGGCCGCCCACGCTGACGGGTGTTCGTGAGTGGCGATTCGGGTCGGGCCTTCGCGGCGCGGCCTGACCCGGTCCGCGGGAGCCGATCGCGGCCTCGACTGTCCACAGGGACACACTTTGCGGCTGGACCATCTGTCCCATGTGGACACTTGAGGCGTGACCGGCTCCGCCGGCCCCTGCAGTCCGTGAAGGCCTCCTTGAGGGACCCAGGGGCCCACAATGTGGCCGTAAAGGTGGTGGTGGTAAAGGGCCCCAAGGGGGGGGCCTCTGGCAAGGATGTGACCAGGTAGTCGGTG
>NZ_JBHXJK010000105.1:0-30567 GCF_042723255.1 Amycolatopsis thailandensis | reverse complement strand
GGACCACCCACGCCGTGAAGAGAAGCAAAGTACGTGAAGGCCCCCTTCACTGCGCCTAGCGCAATGAAGGGGGCCTTCACGTACTCACGCCCAGGACGAAACGCGTCAGGGGCAGGGTCAGGGCTTCGTAGCCCCGAAGCAGGCCGCGTACCGCGTAGCGAGGAACTCGGCCCGCGCGTCCCCGCTGTAGGCCCACATCCCGCCGTCGGCCCGCGTCCCCAGGTGCCGGAACTGCTCGACGGCCTCGTCGAAGCGCCCGTTCTCCACGAGCGCCTTCGCCGCGTAAGCCCGGTCCGAGCGCGTCGACGGGTGGTCCCGCCCTTCGCCGTCGAGCCACGCCACGATTCCGTCGAGCGCGCCGGTGACCCGCGGGTCACGCCACGCGGGAACGTCCTGGAACTCGGCCTCGTGCGCGGCGATCAGCAGCAGCGGAGCCAGCTTCGGCGACTTCGCCGCGGCGGTCTCGGCGAACTCCCACATCTTCTCGTTCGAGCCGAACCACTTGGCGCACCAGTACTGCAGCGCCCGGGTGTGCGCCCCGCGGTGCTGCGGGTCGCGTTCGACGAGTTCCGCCCAGACCTCGAGGTACTGGTCGTTCTCGTACTGCCGCCCCATCGCGATCGCGAGCGCGGTCACCCACGGCGTCGGATCCTCGGGAGCGAGCTCCGACGCCTCGCGCGCCGCCACCTCGGCCTGCTCCAGCACCCGGAAGAACGCGGCGAACTGCTCTTCGGAGACGTGTTTCGCCATCAGCCCGCTGCGCACCTCCCACGCCACGTGCACCAGCGATTCCGCGTTGACCAGCGCCACATCCGCGTCACCGGGGCGGGCCCGGCGCCACGCGCGCAGCCACTCGTCGTCCTTCGCGGCGGCCTCGCCGAGCGCGCCGGTCACCAGGTTGCGACGGTCCCAGTCACCCCAGGTCGACGCCAGCAGCGCGGCGGCTCCCTCCCATTCGCCGCGGGCGGTCGACTCCTGGACGGCGAGGACCTCTTCGTCGGTCCAGTACTCCTTGGTCGACACCTCGCCGTCGGCCGGGAGACCCCAGCGCGTGACGTCCGGGATCTTGCCCTTGAACTTGGGCTTCTTCGGCGGCAGCATCGCGGCGAGCTCTTCCGGCGTCATGGTCGCGGTGAGCTCGTCGACCTCGATGCCGCGCCGCTTCGCCTCTTTCATCAGCGCGAAGACGGCCTTGCGTTCACGGGATTTGAGCAGCCAAAGCATTGAAACTCCTTACGAACGAACAAGAGTGGGTGACGGCCGGTAGCCGGCGGGCACCCCGGCGGCCGTCAGCAGCGCGCGCAGTGGCGCGGTGTCGGATTCGGCCGAGGCGGCCTTGTCGAGCGCGGGCACCAGCTCGTCCTTCAGTGGCTCGTCCAGGACGAACGGGGCCGGACCGGACCACGACAGCGACCAGCGACCGGCGCCGACGTCGGTGAGCGCCGCGTGCGCCACGACAGCCAGCCGTCCGCGGACCGACGCCGAAGCGAACTCCCGGCGGGCGCGGGAGCCGGCCCCGGCGGGCAACTTCGAGGCAGCGTCGGCAGCGTCGGCGAGCTCCTCGTGCCTGCCCGCGTCGAGCAGGTCCAGCGCCATGTCCAGGGTGCGTTCTCCCAGGACCTCGGCGGCCGCTTCGGCGGCGACGTGACGTCGGCCGATGGCGACCAGGGACTGCCAGTCGGTCCGCCGTTTGCTGTGCGCCTCGTCGGAAAAGACGGTGAACAGCGCCTCGTCGAGCATCTTCTCGGCGCCGGTCAGCAGTTCGGTCGCCGGAAGCTCGCCGCCGGGGCGGACCGGGAACCGGGCGCCCGCTTCGAGCGTCGCGACGCGGTCCCGGGTGGCCGGGTGCGTGTCCCACCGCGAGGTTTTCTCCTCCGACGGGTTCCGCCGCATCTCCTCCATCTGCTCCGCCCTGGTCGGGTCGGTGAGCAGCGCGCGGTAACCCTCGCCGAACCGGTCCGGCAGGTAGCCCGCGTCCCAGCCGATCGCGGCGTAGTTGTTCATGAAGAATCGCCAGGTGACGGCCAGCGCTTCGATCTCGCGCAGGGCCGAGGCCGCCGCGTCGGTGCCGGCGAGCCGTGCCGAGACGGCGTCTGCCGCGAGTTCCTGGTCCCGGCAGACGCTCATCGAGACCATGAAGTACAGCTTCGCGTACTGCCTGAAGAGCCAGCCGACGAAGCGCTCGAAGTAGCCGTCGCGGCCCAGGCCGTTGACCACCCGCGCGATGGACTTGCGCCCGCGATAGGTCAGCGCGGAGAACCGGGTGTCCTTGTTGCTGTAGTGGCCCAGTTCGTGCGCGAGCACCGCGCGGAACTGGTCCTGGCGCAGGCCCATGAGCAGCGGGACGCCGATGATCATCCGGCGGCGCAGCACCCGCAGCCCGAGCCACGACGTCCGCTCGGTGACCGCCGCGTTGACGTCGGCGTCGAGGTAGATCTCGTCCGGCGGACGGGTGCCCGCCTCGTCCGCCAGCTCCCGGACCAGCGCCCACAGGGCGGGCTGGGACTCCGGTGTCACGGCGACACCGGGTACGTCGTCGTCGGTCGCCCGCTCGACCGTGAGCAGGGTCTTGAGCAGGATCCAGCCGACCGGAACGGTGATGATGCCGAGCTTCGCCGCGGTGAAAACGTTGTGCCGCAGCGCCAGCACTTCGAGCGCCACGATCCCGCCCACGAAAGCCAGCACGAGCAGCGGGAACCCGGCGAGCAAAACGGCAGCGAGCAGCCCACGTAGAGACTTCACTGTGAAACTGACCTTCCCCAGAGTTGGTGTACCCCCGACACCGAGCGCTCATTGTGCCCGAAGCGCCCTCCCCGGCCGATCACTTTTCGAATACGATCGAAGGCTTCGCGATGAACATCACCTCACGCGCGGTGGTCGCTTGTGGACTGTCCATTGTGGATATCGGTAAATGCGTTGTCCGGTTCGTCCGGCCCGTGCATGCTCAGCGGTGACAAAACGTTTTCCACGAAAGGAAAGTCATGTACACGGCGGTCGAAGGCTCGCGGGTTCCGATCCGGATGTGGGCCGACCCCACGTCGGTCGAAGACCAGGCCATGCGACAGCTGCACAACGTCGCCAACCTGCCATGGGTGCACGGCGTCGCGGTCATGCCCGACGTCCACTACGGCAAGGGCGCGACCGTCGGCAGCGTGATCGCGATGCGCGACGCCGTGTCCCCGGCCGCCGTCGGCGTGGACATCGGCTGCGGGATGAGCGCGGTACGGACCTCGCTCACCGCCGCCGATCTGCCCGACGACCTGCTGAAGCTCCGCCGCCGGATCGAATCGGCCGTCCCGGTCGGGTTCGGCCTGCACAAGACGCCGGTGAACCCGGCGAAGGTGCACGGTGTCGGTGGCTGGGACGCGTTCTGGAAGTCCTTCGGCGACCTTCATTCCGGCGTCCAGGAGCTGCACGACCGTGCCGCCCGCCAGATCGGGAGCCTCGGTGGCGGCAACCACTTCATCGAGGTCTGCCTGGAGCAGGGCGGCGACGACGAAGGCCGCGTCTGGCTGATGCTGCACTCGGGCTCGCGCAACATCGGCAAGGAGCTCGCGGAACGGCACATGGCCGTCGCCCGGAAGCTGCCGCACAACGCGGACCTGCCGGATCCTGACCTCGCGGTGTTCGTCGCGGGCACCCCGGAGATGCAGGCGTACCGGCGCGACCTGTTCTGGGCGCAGGACTACGCGGCGCGCAACCGCGCCACCATGGTCGCGCTCGTGAAGCAGGCGCTGAAGGACGTCGTCCCGCAGACGACGTTCGACGACGCGATCAGCTGTCACCATAATTATGTCGCTGAAGAGACCTACGACGACGTCGAACTGCTGGTGACCCGCAAGGGCGCGATCCGCGCGGGTTCGGGTGACCTCGGGATCATCCCGGGCAGCATGGGCACCGGTTCGTACATCGTGCGCGGTCTCGGGAACGCGTCGTCCTTCCAGTCCGCGTCGCACGGCGCGGGCCGCCGGATGTCGCGGAACAAGGCCAAGAAGCTGTTCACCGCCGAGGACCTCGCCGCGCAGACCGCCGGGGTGGAATGCCGCAAGGACTCCGGTGTGGTGGACGAGATCCCGGCCGCGTACAAGGACATCGAAACGGTCATCAAGGCGCAGACGGATCTCGTCGAGGTGGTCGCGCACCTCAAGCAGGTCGTCTGCGTGAAGGGCTGAATTACCGGGCGATTCGTGGGTGGTGGTCAGGGGAACCCGACATACCACCCACGAAATCGCTACCCTGAACGCATGAAGAGGTTGGTATTCGCGGCGCTCCTGGCGACCGCCGGATTCACGCTGGCCGGGTGCGCCGAGGTCACGAACGCGGTGGATCAGACGAACAAGGCCGCGACGAAGGTCGGTGCCTGCGCCGAGGCGCTCAGCCTCGCCGACCTCAACCCGGACCCGGCGACGCTCAAGGAGCGGGCCGCCGACAAGGAGAAGCGCCTGCGCGAGCTGGCGAACAGCGTCGGCGAGAAGGACGTGGCGGGCGCGCTCACCGGCATGGCCGATTCGTACCTGCAGGCCCAGAAGGAGAACATCCACGACGCGGGCAAGATCGCGGACTGGACCAAGCGCAACATCGACCGGCTGGACGCGCTCCGCAAGGTCTGCGCCTGACTCTCTCGCGTTTCGTCCTCTGAATGCGGTAGTTCGTGTCGCCAACTACCGCATTCAGAGGACGAAACGCGTCAGGAGGAAGTGAGCGCGGGCACCTGAGCGGGGGTGCGGGAGCGCCGCCAGAACAGGCCGACCGAAGCGATCGCCAGCGCGCCCAGCGCCGACGCCGCGAACCCCCACCCGGGGCTGGAGTGGTCGATCACGAACCCGATGATCGGGCTCCCGACGGCCAGCCCGATCCGGCTGGCCGCGTCCAGCAGGCCCATCGCCTCGCCGCGCACCCGCGCCGGCGCCGCCGCGCTGACCGTCTCCGTGCTCGCCGCGAGCGTCGGCGCGCACAGCACGTTGCTCGGGAAGAGCACGATCGCCAGCAGCCACCACGGGTGGTCGATCAGCCCGACCGGCAGCGTCAGCACCGCGAGCAGCAGCATCAGCGTGCCCTGCGAAAGCGACCGCCGGACCGCGCCGTGGATCGCCCCGCCGAGCACGGACGCGACGCACATGAACGTGATCAGCAGCCCGGACCAGGCGATGTCGCCGCTCGCGCGCAGCGTCGCCAGCGCGGCGAGCTCCATGCCGACCAGGCAGAACAGCGCGCCGGCGGCGATGAACATCGCCATCACGAGCCGTCCGGTGAGCCAGCTCCGCACGGACGGCCGCTCCCCGGTGACCACCTCGGTGTCGGCCTCGGAGCGGATCGGCGGGTTCAGCCGGTAGATCAGCGTCGCCGAAAGCGCGAAGCAGACACCGATGCCGGTGAGCGCGTAGACCGCGGGCAGCTGCGTGATCGCCATGATCCCGGCCGACGGCCCGATCATGAACGACGCCTCCACGAAGATCGTGTCCAGCGAGTAGGCCGCCCGCCGCTGATCCAGCGGCACGAGCGCGGTGAGCACCAGCCGCGCGAGCGTCCCGGCGGGCACCGACAGCACGCCGGCGGGGAGCGAGACGGCCAGCAGCGCCTCGTACGGCAGATGCGGCGCGCTGATCCAGAACGTGCTCGACGCCACACCGCAGATCGCGACCACCGGCCGCAGCCCGTAGCGGTCGACGTACCGGCCGACGAGCGGAGCCCCGATCGCGCTGCCGAGCGTGGTGGCCGCGCCGACCAGCCCGGCGGCCCCGTAGCCGCGGCCGAGGTCGTTGACGACGTACAGCGTCATCGTCACGCCCATGGCCGTCATCGGGAGCCGCGCCAGGAACATCAGCAGCATCGAACCGGGAACTCCGGGCACGGCCAACACGCGACGGTACGGAGCTAGGGCCATGATCCGATGAGAACCCAACTTGGTACGCGCGTGCAAGTTTTTTTCGCGAGGTCGATCACCCGCGCCGGAGTGTTTTCTTGACTGATTCCATTTTACGCGAGAGGGTGGGTGAACCAGGCCGTCCACGAAGTGCTGAGCGCGCGCACTCGGGCGAAGCTGGTGTGGCTGACCGCTCCACCACCACGAACCAGGAGGCACCGGCGTGACCTTGCCGACCACGAACAACGTGGGCATCCCCGTCGCCAGCGACAACGACTCGCTGACGGTGGGTGCCAACGGCCCGATCCTGCTCCAGGACCACTACCTGATCGAGAAGAACGCCCAGTTCAACCGTGAGCGCGTCCCGGAGCGCGTCGTCCACGCCAAGGGCGGCGGCGCGCACGGCTTCCTCGAGGTCACCGAGGACGTCAGCCAGTTCACGAAGGCCGCCCTGTTCCAGCCGGGCGTGCGCACCGAGAGCCTGGTCCGCTTCTCGTCGGTCGCCGGTGAGAACGGCTCGCCGGACACCTGGCGCGACCCGCGCGGTTTCGCGGTGAAGTTCTACACCTCCGAGGGCAACTACGACCTCGTCGGCAACAACACCCCGGTGTTCTTCATCCGCGACCCGATCAAGTTCCCGGACTTCATCCACTCGCAGAAGCGCCGCGCCGACAACCACCTGCGCGACCACGACATCCAGTGGGACTTCTGGACGCTGCGGCCCGAATCCGCGCACCAGGTCACCTGGCTGATGGGCGACCGCGGCATCCCGTCGAACTGGCGCGAGATGGACGGCTTCGGCTCGCACACCTACCTGTGGGAGAACGCCGGCGGCGAGAAGTTCTGGGTCAAGTACCACTTCAAGACCGACCAGGGCATCGGCTACCTGCCCCAGGCCGACGCGGACCGCATCGCGGGCGAGGACTCGGACTACTACATCCGCGACCTGTTCAAGAACATCGAGAAGGGCAACCACCCCAGCTGGACGCTGTACGTCCAGGTGATGCCCTACGCCGAGGCCGCGGACTACCGCTTCAATCCGTTCGACCTGACCAAGGTGTGGCCGAAGGGCGACTACCCGCTGATCAAGGTCGGCCGCTGGGTGCTCGACCGCAACCCGGCGAACTACTTCGCCGAGATCGAGCAGGCCGCGTTCGAGCCGTCCAACCTGGTGCCGGGCATCGGCCCGTCGCCGGACAAGATGCTGCAAGGCCGCCTGTTCGCGTACCCGGACGCGCACCGCTACCGGATCGGCGCGAACTACACGCAGCTGCCGGTCAACGCGCCGAAGTCCCCGGTGAACAGCTACTCGCGCGACGGCGCGATGCGCTACAACAACCCGGGCGACCCGGTGTACGCGCCGAACTCCAAGGGCGGCCCGCACGCGAACGCGGAGATCGCTTCCGAGACCTCGTCGGGCTACGGCGTCGAGGACGAGGTCATTCGCTCGGCGTACAAGCTGCACGCCGAGGACGACGACTTCGGCCAGCCGGGCACGCTCGTGCGCGAGGTGATGGACGACGCGCAGCGTGAGCGGCTCGCGAACAACATCATCGGCCACGCTTCGAACGACGTCTCGCGGCCGGTGCTGGAGCGCGTCTTCGAGTACTGGCGGAACGTGGACAAGGACCTCGGCGACAAGGTCGCGGACGCCTTCCGCGAGTAGAACGACCTCTCCTCCGAGAGGCTGCTCCCACCACCGGAACGCACCCGGTGCGCGACATCCCCCGCGCACCGGGTGCGTTTCCATGTCCCCACTCGCATGTGAAACCAGAAGACGCCGTGGCGTGCGTGGGGGACACCCCGAGTGGAGCAGTAAGACACGCCTGTCCGACGGAGTGATGAAGCCAAACGATCACCGTTTACACCGCTGTGGGTGAACGAAACGCACCACGGTGTCGACCGGTCACCGGTAGTCATAAAACAGCGGGAAAAGGGTGATCTTCAGGGGGAGGCACAAGATTTCGACGTTAATCAATTGCGGGGGTCTTCACCGGGAATGAATCCGGCACGTAAGGGTTAGAAAATGGTTC
Organism: Amycolatopsis thailandensis; assembly: GCF_042723255.1. Classification (NCBI taxonomy): domain Bacteria; kingdom Bacillati; phylum Actinomycetota; class Actinomycetes; order Pseudonocardiales; family Pseudonocardiaceae; genus Amycolatopsis; species Amycolatopsis thailandensis. The sequence goes on along the minus strand of NZ_JBHXJK010000105.1, from coordinate 22,671 downwards.
CAACCGGTGATCGGGTGGTGTTCGGCCGATACGGCGGGTATCGATTTACCTCGTCAGGTCCCAGAGGCCAGGAGGTAAGGGAATGAAAGGCAACATTGCCCGGACGATTGCCGCGGTAGCCGCGGGCAGTCTGTTGGCGGTGGCCTCAGCCGGCGCCGCGACGGCTAGTACCGATGGTGGAAAGGGTTCGTCGAATACGCAGGCGCTCGCCGCGCAGGTGCTGCAGATGCGAGACGGCCTCACCAAGGTCGCGTACGGCGGTGACGTCGCCAAGACGCGGGCGGACTTGGACAAGCTGAGCCCCGTCCTCGGTGACATCGCGGCGGGCAAGCGCTACCAGATCCAGACCGAAACGCAGAAGCTCGGCGACCTCGCGCAGGGCCGCTCCGTCGAGTCCAGCAGGCTGCTGGCCGACCCGACGGCCAAGGCGCGCCAGCTGCCGCCGCTGCCGGTGCCGATCCCGTCGCTGCCGGACCTTCCCGGACCGCTGAAGATCGTCAGCGACCTGGTGAAAGCCCTGTTGACTGCCGTGACCGGCATTCTCGCGGGCCTGCTCGGCGGACTCCCTGTCCCGCCGCTGCCGGTACCGCCCGTACCGCTTCCCACGCCCTAGTATTGCCGCGCGCTGACGGAAACCTTTCGCAGGGCGCGGGTTCGAGGCCCGCTCACGCAGGCAGGTAGGGGCGCCCTACAAAAGGTTTCCGTGGCCTTCGGCCAAAAGAGGCGCGCGGGTGAAGTCTCTCGTCGCGCTGGCGCGCTTCCGAGAGACAGGCGTGGTCCGTCAAAAATAGGCGTGGTCCGTCAAGAACAGGCGTAGTCGTCAAGAGTCGTCTGGGTTCGCCGTGCAGGGCGGCGGGCCATGAAATGGGGGCCGGAGCCCGGGTGGGGACATTCCTCCTCACCCGGGCTCTGGCCGTCACTTCGGCGCGAGGCCCAGCCGCAGGGCGCCCGCGGCTTCGGCGGTCGCTTCCCGGAACCGGCGGCCGACGCCGAGGAAGTTGATGTACCCGTGGATCAGGTCCGGCTGGCGGCTCAGCGCCACCGGCACCCCGGCCTTCCGCAATTTCTCCGCGTAAGCCTCACCCTCGTCGCGCAGCGGATCGAAACCGGCCGTCGCGATATACGCGGGCGGCAATCCGGAAACGTCGCCGTGCAGCGGGGAGAGTTTCGGGTTGTACAGATCGGTGCCCTTCGGCACGTAATGTCCTTCGAACCAGGTCATATCCGAATCGGTGAGGAACAGGTCCTCCGCGAACAATTCCCGGGAACGACGGCGAACGGTGAAATCCGTCGCCGGATAGAACAGCAGCTGGAACGCCGGGATCCCGCCGCCGCGTTTCACCGCCTGCTGCGCGGTCACCGCCGCGAGGTTCCCGCCCGCGCTGTCACCGCCGACGGCGATGCGGGCAGGGTCGGCGCCCAGGTCCCGTGCCTTGGCGAAGGCGTACTCGAACGCCGCGATCGCGTCATCGGTGGCGCCGGGGAACCGCGTCTCGGGCGCGAGCCGGTACTCCACCGACAGGACCCGCACCCCGGCCTGTTTCGCCAGGTAGCGGACGGTGTTGTCGTGGGAGACGCGGCTGCCGACCACCCAGCCGCCGCCGTGGAAGAACACCAGCAGCCCGGACGGGTCCGGCAGCCCGGCGGGCGTGTAGAGCGTGGCGGGCACGTCTCCGTCGCCCGTCGGGATCAGCAGTTCCCTGGTGGCGACGGGCTCGATCGTCGGTCCACTGACCAAGTGCCTGCTCGCCAGCAGCATGCGGCGCGACTCTTCGACGGTTCCCCGCACCAGCGATGCCTTCGCCAGCTTCTGGAGGCGAAGCAGCAACTGGGCGTCGAGGGCGAGCTCCTGTCCGTCCAGGCGAAGCGGAGGCCCGGCGATGGCCCGTCTGACCGGCCCTGGGAGCCAGAACGCCAGCTGCGAGAACGCGGCCTCGGCACGGATCTGGAGCGGTATCGCCATGTCTCCTCCTGGGGGCTTCCCGACAGGTTACTTGCGAGTAGGTAGGCCGTCCAGCGGGACGGACGGCCGTTGAGGCGAACGGGTGTGACGCAGGACTCCGTTCCAGATCCTGGTCCTCCACTTAAGTAGAGGGGTTAGCCTCGAAAGCGTGACTTCGACGAACGCGGTTCATGTCCTCGGTATCGGCGGCTCCCTGCGGGAGGGCTCGCAGTCCGAGCGCGCGCTGCGCATCGCCCTGGACGGCGCGGCCGAGGCCGGGGTCACCACCGAACTGATCTCCGGTCCCGAACTGGTGCTGCCGTTCTACGACACCGCGTTGGCGGAGCGGCACGAAAGGGCCGTTCGTCTGGTCGAGGCGATCCGCCGCGCCGACGGGATCGTCGTGGTCTCGCCCGGCTATCACGGCGCGTTGTCCGGTCTGGTCAAGAACGCCCTGGACTACGTCGAAGACCTGCGTGACGACGCCCGTCCGTACCTCGACGGCCGCGCGGTCGGCCTGGCCGCCGTCGCGTTCGGCTGGCAGGCCGCCGTCACCACGCTGGAGCAGCTGCGCACGATCACGCACGCGCTGCGCGGCTGGGCCACCCCTTTGGGTGGTTCGATCAACACCGCGGAGACCAAGTTCGACGAGGCGGGCGGCGCCTCGGACGACAAGACCGTCCGCACTCTTCGCCTGATCGGAAGCCAGGTCGCCGGGTTCGCGCTGAGTCGCACCGGTCACTAGTCGTTTGTTTCGGCCCACGTCCGGGTAATTCCCGGACGTGATGCCTGCCATGGGGTGGCAAGGTTTCGCGGTTGCGGGACGTTGGCACCACAGAGACGCTCAACGGGGCGTGTCTTGAACCAGGAGGTAGGCGAAGAATGGCTGAGGCTCTGTACACCGCTGTTGCCACCGCTCGCGGCGACGGCCGCAACGGTGAGGTCACGTCCTCCGACGGCGTCATCGACGAGTCGCTGGCAGTCCCGAAGGAGATGGGCGGGCCGGGCGGGGACAAGACCAACCCCGAGCAGCTGTTCGCCGCCGGTTACTCCGCCTGTTTCCATTCCGCGCTCCAGGTCGTCGCGCGCCAGGCCAAGGTGAAGCTGGCCGGTTCGACCGTCTCCGCCGAGGTCAGCGTGCTCAAGCAGGGCGAGGGTTTCGGCCTCGCCGTCGCACTCAAGGTTTCGCTGCCCGGTCTGGAGCAGGCGCAGGCCGATCAGCTCGTCGAGCAGGCGCACCAGGTGTGCCCGTACTCGAACGCGACCCGAGGGAACATCGAGGTCGCGCTGTCCGCGACGGTCTGATCCCGTCCAAGGCAGGTCCACTCCCGAACCGACTGATTTCCGAAAGGAAGACCGAAGATGGGCAAGTCCCCGATCAAGAGTCCGTTGAGCGACGCCGACAAGGAGATCACCGGTAACGCCTTGCAGGCCACGCTGGTCGATCTGGTGGATCTGTCGCTGATCGCGAAGCAGGCCCACTGGAACGTCGTCGGCGCGAACTTCCGCAGTGTGCACCTTCAGCTCGACGAGCTGGTCGACACCGCGCGCCAGTACACCGACGAGGTCGCCGAGCGCGCCAACGCCATCGGTGTCTCGCCGAACGGCCAGGCGAAGGCCGTCGTGGAGAGCTCCGGCCTGCCGGACTATCCCGACAACTGGCAGTCCGTCGAGTCCACGGTGGCCGCGATCGTCGATATCCTCGCGGCGCTGATCGAGCGCCTGCGCAAGCGCATCGACGAGACCGACAAGAGCGACCTGGTCACCCAGGACCTCCTGATCGCGATCACGCAGGAGCTCGAGAAGGCGCACTGGATGTGGCAGGCGCAGCAGGCCTGACCCCTCCGGTCCCGTACGCCATGAACGGCCCGTTCCTTGCAAATTTCGCAAGGAACGGGCCGTTCATGGCATGCCGGGCCGATCGAGGTGCCACCGGAGGCTTCCGCGGTTAGGTTCGGTCCATGGTGCTGCACAAGGGGAAAGCGACCGATCCGGACCGCAAGAGCGGGGCCAACCCGTTGTACGCCGGCGCGTATCCCGCGCTCGCCGCGAACATCCGCCTCCCGCACGACAGCCTCGCCGAGGATCCGCTGCCCGCCGACACCGCGCTCCAGCTGGTGCGCGACGAGCTGATGCTCGACGGAAACGCCCGGCTCAATCTCGCCACGTTCGTCACCACGTGGATGGAGCCGCAGGCCCGTGAGCTGATGGCCGAATGCGTCGACAAGAACATGATCGACAAGGACGAGTACCCGCAGACGGCGGAACTCGAGCGCCGGTGCGTGAACATCCTCGCCGACCTGTGGCACGCGCCCGATCCCACCGAGGTCATGGGCTGTTCCACGACGGGCTCCTCGGAAGCCTGCATGCTCGCCGGGATGGCGTTCAAGCGCCGCTGGTCGAAGCTGGGGCGCACCGGGAAGCCGAATCTGGTGATGGGCGCGAACGTCCAGGTGTGCTGGGAGAAGTTCTGCGAGTACTGGGAGGTCGAGCCGCGGCTGGTGCCGATGGACGGCGACCGCTTCCATCTCACGGCGGACGAGGCGATCGCCCGGTGCGACGAGAACACCATCGGCGTCGTCGCGATCCTCGGGTCCACTTTCGACGGCAGCTACGAGCCGGTCGCCGAGATCGCGGCCGCGCTCGACGGGCTGCAGGAGCGGTCCGGTTGGGACATCCCGGTGCACGTCGACGGCGCTTCGGGCGCGATGATCGCGCCGTTCCTGGATCCGGAGCTGAGCTGGGATTTCCGGCTGCCGAGGGTGGCGTCGATCAACACGTCGGGGCACAAGTACGGGCTGGTCTATCCCGGCGTCGGCTGGGTGTTGTGGCGTGACAAGGCGGCGTTGCCCGACGAGCTCGTCTTCAACGTCAACTATCTCGGTGGCGACATGCCGACTTTCGCGCTGAACTTCTCGCGTCCCGGTGCCGAGGTGGCCGCGCAGTACTACACGTTCGTCCGGCTCGGGCGTGAAGGTTTCCGTGCGGTGCAACAGGCTTCGCGAGATGTGGCCACCCAGCTGGCGGACGGGATCGCCGAGCTCGGGCCGTTCGAGTTGCTGACGCGCGGCGATCAGCTGCCCGTGTTCGCCTTCACGACGAAGGCGGACGTCGAGGGCTTCGATGTCTTCGACGTGTCTCGACGGCTTCGGGAGCGTGGGTGGCTTGTCCCGGCGTACACGTTCCCGGAGAACCGGACGGATCTCGCGGTGCTGAGGATCGTGGTGCGCAACGGTTTCACGCATGACCTCGCGGATCTGCTGCTGGACGATCTGCGGCGGCTGCTGCCGGAGCTCGATCACCGGCCGCGACGGCGGACGGCGTTCCATCACTGAGCCGGGTGCCCTGCGTCACGCCGGATTTCCCCGGGCCCTACCGGCGCGTAACGTCGGGGGGTATGGGAGTCGCCGGAGACGAACGTCGTGCGTTGAGCGAGCTTTTCGAAGAGGTCGGCCCGGACGCGCCGACCCTGTGCGCGGGCTGGAAGACGCGGGATCTCGCGGCTCATCTGCTGGTCCGGGAGCGGCGGCCGGACGCGGCGCCGGGGATCCTGGTGCCCGCTCTGGCGTCGTACACGCAGCGGGTGCAGGACTCCTATGCCGCGCGGCCGTGGACCGAGGTCGTCGGGAAGGTGCGGTCGGGTCCGGCCTGGTTCTGGCCGACGTCGATCGGCGCGCTCGACGAGCTGGCGAACAGCGCGGAGTTCCTGATCCACCACGAGGACGTCCGTCGGGGTCAGCCCGGCTGGGAACCGCGTCCGGCCGAGTCCACGCGGGACGCGGCGGCGTGGAAGTCGGCGAAGCAGGCGTCGAAGCTGAACCTGCGGAAATCACCGGTCGGCGTGGTCCTGAAGACGCCTGAAGGGCGCGAAGCCCGGGTGAAGGAAGGCCCGGACACGGTGACCGTGGTCGGTGCGCCGATCGAGCTGCTGCTGTTCGTCTTCGGCCGCGACGCTGCCCGGATCACCTTCGAAGGGGACGCCTACGCCGTCGACCGTCTGCGGAAACACGATCGCGGCCTCTAGAGTCCGGTCATGCCGATGATCAGCGTTTCGATGTTCCCCGGCCGGACGGCCGAACAGAAGCAGGCTCTCGTACGCGAGGTGACCGACGCCTTCGTCCGCACCTGCGGCGGCAACCCCGACGGCGTCTGGGTGACCATCAACGAGATCCCCGCCGAACACTGGGCGGCCGGCGGCACCCTCTTCTCGGACCGCTGACCCCGCACCGGATGTCAGGAAAGGGGCTTTCAAGACATTTTTTGTCTTGAAAGCCCCTTTCATGACACTTCAGCGAAGCCCGACGGCCCGCAGCGCGAAGTACACCTCGATCGCCGTCTGCTTGATCGTCTCGGCGATCACCAGCGATCCGTGGCCCGCGTCGAAGCGGTAGAACTCGAACGGGATTTCGCGCTTCGCGAGCCTGTCGAGGTAGTTCTCGACCTGCCGGATCGGGCAGCGCGGGTCGTTGTCCCCGGCGAGCACCAGCACCGGCGCCGTCACGGCCTCGACGTAGGTGATCGGCGAGCATTCCCGGTACACCGCCGGCACCGTCTCCGGCGAACCGCCGAACAGCGCCCTGTCGAACGAGCGCAGCTGCTCCATCTCGTCCTCGTACGCGGCGACGTAGTCCGCGACAGGCACTCCCGCGACCCCCGCCGCCCACCGCGCCGGCTGGGTGCCCAGCGCCAGCAGGCTCAGGTAACCGCCCCACGAAGCGCCGTTCACCACGCACTTCTCCGGGTCTGAGAGTCCACTTTGGACAGCCCAGTCGTGCACGGCGGCGACGTCTTCGAGTTCGGTCAGGCCGGGACGTCCCTCGATGGCGTCGCGCCAGGCCGAGCCGTAGCCGGTCGAGCCGCGGTAGTTGACCTCGACGACGGCGAATCCGGCGTCGAGCCAGACCGCGCGGTACGCGGAAAACCGGTCCTCGTCGGCCGAATGCGGACCACCGTGCAAGGAGAAGACCGTCGGAAGCGGGCCTTCGGGCGCGTCGGCCGGACGTGAGACGAGTGCGTGGATCTGCCCGCCGATGCCGTCGACGAACGCGTCGGTGACAGGCGCGGATTCCGGCGCCCGCTCGCCCGGCGGTTCGAGGAGGACCGAGTCGGCGCCGCCCGCGGTCCGCGCGCGCACCGCCGTCGGCTGCGCGGCGCTGGACCACGAGTACTCGACGGTGCCGTCGGGTCGCACGCCGGCTCCGCCGATCCGGCCGGGCGGAGTGTCCAAAGAGGACAATTCGCCGCTCGCGAGATCGTACCGGTGAAGGGAACTGCGGCCCTGGTGGAAGTGAACGACCAGCAGCGCCCGCGCGTCCGGGTACCAGCCGGCGACCACTTCGCCGGGCAGGTCGAGTTCGATCTCCTGCTCGGTGTCCGCGGCGGTGTCCCAGATCAGCAGTTCCTCGCGGCCGCGCCGCTCGTGCAGCACCAGCAACCGCTGGTCGCCCGCGACCGGGGAGAACTCCAGCGCGCCGAGCCCCTTGCCCTCGCCGTCCCACTTGTCGGCAACCGTGCCGAAGCCGTCTGTCGACAGGACGCGCAGCGCGGGGTGGCGCGAATCACCGTGCTCGGAATGCGAGATCGCGAGCAGCGATTCGTCGCGGGAAAGCGAAGCGATCCCGGCGTCGTCTTCGTGCCGGTAGAAGCTGGTGGTCTCGCCGCCGATGTGGGCGAAGAGTTCGCTGCCGTCGTCGGTCGAGACGCCGACGGCGATCACGCGGGTGCCGATCTCGAGCCCGGCGGGGTAGCCGTCGTGGACGTCGGGCACCGCGCGCTCGGCGGCGGCTCCCGGCGCGAACGGTTCGCGGACCCAGGAGCCGAATTCGTCGCCGTCGGTGTCGTTGAACCACCAGATCCAGCGGCCGTCGGGCGACGGCGTCGCGTGCATGGTGCCGTTGGGCCGGTCGGTGACGCGGCGGTGCTCACCGGTCGAGCGGTCCCAGGAGTAGACCTCCCAGACGCCGCTGGCGTTGGAGACGTAGATGTTCGCGTCGGGGGCGTCGATGGCCCACTCGGGGACCGAGATGCGCGGCGCGTGGAAGCGGGCCCGCCACCTGGCCTCGGCTTCGGCGTCGTCGAACAGGCGGTCCAGGACCGCCGCGGACGGATATTCATTGCCTGGCTGCGTGCTCACCCCTCGATCCTGCCACTCCGGAGCCGTACTGTGTGCGGGGTGCTGGAGGGAAACGCGCCGCGCGCCGCGGTGTCCGCGCGGTCAGCGCGCCAAGCGGTCGAACGGGCCGTGTTCGCGCAACCGCTGTTCGGACCGGGGATGGGGTTCGTCGACGTCGGCTGCGGGCCGGGATCGATCACCCTCGGTATCGACAACGGGCACAGAAAGTCCACAGTGGACTTTCTGGTGGCGGAGGCGTGCGCGTTGCCGTTCGCCGAGGCGTCGGTGGACGTGGTCTTCGCGCACGCCGTCTTCGAACACCTTCGGGAGCCAGGTGTCGCGCTGGCGGAGCTCCGGCGGGTGCTCAAGCCGGGCGGCACGCTCGCACTGTCCACATCGGACTGGAGTCGGGCGCGGTTGCGGCCGAAGACGGCGAACGTCGATGCCGCTCTTCGCGGGCACTATCTGCTGTGCCGTCGTGCGGGTGGCGACCCGTTCGCCGGACGCTCGATTCCCGCCGCGGTCACGGCCGCCGGTTTCAGCGACGTGCGAACGAAAACCCGCTACCGCACGGACACGACGTATCGGGCGCTGGCGACGTACGTGGAGGCACGGCTGGTGACGGCGTTGGAAACCGCGACGACCCCGGATCGGGATCAGCTCGCTTCGGCCGCCCGCTCGGCGTGGTCCTGGGCGCGTTCGGGAGACGGCGATTTCGCGCAGTGCTGGACCGAACTACTCGCCACCCGCTGACCCCTTTCCCACTCGCCGCCTCCCTGCCTCGCCACCTCGCCGCTTCGCTGCCCTGCCGCTTCGCCGCTTCGCCGCTTCGCCGCCTCGCCGTCTCGCCGCTTCGCTCCTGCAGCTTCGCTGCCGTGCCCCCAATGTGGCATTGGGGACGCTGAGTGTCCCCAATGCCACATTGGGGGCAGGGGCCCCGGTTGTCCACAGTCATCCGCCGTTGTGGACAACCAGCCCCGTGGCCCCCGCTCTCAGCCAGTTCCGACACCCCCGGTGGATACGCTGGACCCGGGGTCGCCCCCCTGGGAGTGGCGGGGGCTGCTCGGGGCGAGCGAAGGGGGATTTCCTGTATGCGGCGCGGGCGAAAGTGTCCTTCGGCCGAGGTGCCGAACGCAACGCAAGAAGGCCCCGCTCACATTTCTGCGAGCGAGGCCTTCTTGATCCAACGTCGGGGTGGCGGGATTCGAACCCACGACCTCCTCGACCCGAACGAGGCACGCTACCAAGCTGCGCCACACCCCGGATACTTCTTAGCGGGTCGAGGAGAAGTTTAGCGGACGGTGTTTCGGGCTTTGCGGGGGGCTGCTTTCCGGTGATTGTCGCTGGTCGTACCCCGTGGGACGAGGGTCAGCAGGCTCGCTTCCGGCGGGCACGCGAAACGGGCCGGGGCGTACGGAGACGTGCCCAGACCGGCGGAGACGTGCAGCCACATCTGGGCGCCCCAGCGGGACGCGCCGCGGGCGCGGGTGCGGTCGAGTTCGCAGTTGGTCACGAGAGCGCCGTAGCCGGGGACGCGGAGCTGCCCGCCATGGGTGTGTCCCGCGAGGACGAGGTCGTAGCCGTCGCCTGCGAACTCGTCGAGGACGCGGGGCTCCGGGGAGTGGGTGACCCCGATACGGACGGCGGCGCCCCGGTCGGCCGGGCCGGCGATGTCGGCGTAGCGGTCGCGGCGCAGGTGCGCGTCGTCGACGCCGGCGGTGAACACGTACTGGTCGGCGACCTCGATGGTGCGGCGGACGTGCGTGAGGTCGTCCCAGCCGTGTTCGACGAAGGCCGCGCGCAGATCGCGCCAGGGCAGGTGCTCGCCGTGGATCCGCTTCTTCTTGCCCTTCGGCATGAGGTAGCGGGCGGGGTTCTTCGGCTTCGGTGCGTAGTAGTCGTTGCTGCCGAAGATGAACACGCCGGGCCTGTCGAGCAGGGGGCCGAGCGCGCGCAGCACGGACGGCACGGCCTGGTGATGTGACAGGTTGTCACCGGTGTTGACGACGAGATCCGGTTCCAGCTCGTCGAGCGCGGCTACCCAGCGTTGCTTGCTCACATGCCCGGGGAGCATGTGCAGATCAGAGATGTGAAGGATCGTGAAGGGTTTCGCCCCTGCGGCGAGGACCGGGAGCTCCGCCGTGCGGAGCGTCCACCGGCGCCTTTCGATACCGACTGCGTAACCGAGGGTCGCGGCTCCCAGGGCGACGGTTCCCACGGCCAAGCGCCGTACCATCGCCCCCGACGTACTGTTGTTACTGAGCGTGCTCACAATGTCCAGTTTACGTGCTCATCGGTGGTGATCGTCCGCCCCCATTCCGGCGATGCCGAAGAATCGCTGGAATGGCCTCTTTTCTTCACTTTCCGTGGTCGGCGCGGGGTGTCGTGATCAGACGACATGATCCCGTCGACCGCAGGCCACTCTTAGGGCGCCAGATGCTCACGTAAAGTTAGATTCAGGTAACGCATGGTGATTTAAGCTGGTGAATGCCGCCCTTGAGTCACCAGCCGCCCTTGGGCGGTGTACCCACTTTTGTCTCTCGGGAGACCCGGAGATCTGGCGCCACAGTATGCCAAGCAGGCGGCACAGTGCGATAGCGGCGCCGGGGCCGAAGATCACCAGCCAAAGCCCGATGATGCCGGAATTCCCGGGACTGACCGTCGCCATGCTCAGCCACGCCACCATGACAGCGGACAGGAGCGAATGGGCCGACAGGACGACGAGCCCGGTTCGCCGCGTCGGGTACGACCGACTGGCGAGGTAGATCGACAAGATGAACGCTGGAATGTAGACGAGCCCTGCCCCGGTCACGTTTGTTTATCGCCATGGCTGTCGACGAACGTTAGCCCGGAGCAGGGCTCTGCTTTGAATCCTCAGTCGGCCGGATCAGCGGCCGCCGCCCATGTACTTCGGGTCCGGCTGCGGCAACGGCAGCGCTTCCTGGCCATCGAGGATCTTCGACATCGCCCCGAACCAGGTCTGCGCCGGCGTCTTGCCGCCGAACATGTTTTCGCAGCCGCGGGTGGTCACGTTGCCCGGGCCGAGGTAGCAGAGACCGCCGTTTCCACCCTTCGGGCGGAACACCATCGCCGCGCCCGCGAGCTGCGGGGTGGCCCCGAGGTACGTTCCCGAGCCGTTGCTCTGAGTGGTTCCGGTCTTGCCCATCACCGGCCGGTTCCACTTGGCGTTGCTCGCGGCGCCGGCCGACGTGCCGCCGGGCGCGCTGTCCCGGCTCAGGCCGACGGCGAGGGTGTTGGCGAGACCTTCGGGCACCACCTGCTCACAGGCGGCTTCCTTGACGGGCACGGGCTTTCCGTCCCGGTCGGTGACACCGGACAGCGGGGTCGGCGGGCACCAGACGCCGCCGCTCATGATCGTGGCGCCGACGTTCGCCAATTCCAGGCCGCTCAACGGAGCCGGGCCGAGGGTGAACGAGGCGTTCCCGGGCCAGCCGGGCCTCGGACCGAACGCCTGGAGCTGACTGGCGTTGGCACCGGGGTTGTCGGATTTCGGGTCCACGGCGCCGCCGCCGAGGTTGCTGGCCATGGTGTCGCGCATGCCGAGCTTCCGCGCCATCTCCACGATCGGCCCGGTGCTCCCGACCTTCTCCTCGAGGGCCACGAACGCGGTGTTCGGCGACGTCGCCAGCGCCTGCTGCATCGACATCTGCCCACCGGCGGGGTTGTAGTCGCCCGCGTTGCCGAGGCAGTACCAGCGCGAGCGCATGGGCGGCCCGGTCGGAGCGCATTTGTTGCCACCACCCGCGAAGACACTTGAGGTGTAGAAGTCGGGCACCGGCAGCGGGCTGTTGATCCCCGCCACACCCGCTTCCAACGCGGCGGCGGCGGTGAAGACCTTGTACGCCGAGCCCGCGCCGCCGGTGTTGTAGACGCCGGAAGGCAACGCGAACGTCGTCTGGCCCTGATCTTCGTGCAGCCCGTAGTCACGGTTCGCCGCCAGCGCCACCACTTCGTGCCGGTTCTTGCCCGGCTTCACCAGGGAAAGCGTGTTCGCGACGTTGTCCTGGGTCTTCTTGACCTGGGCTTCGGCCGAGATCTTGGCTTCGTGGTTCGCCCGTTCGTCCAAAGTGGTCTTGATCTGGTAGCCGCCGGTGTACAGGTCGTCCTTCGTCATGCCGTTCTTGAGGAGATAGTCCTCGACGTACTGACAGAAGAAACCGTTCTCCGTACCGGCGCCGACGCAGTTCGACGCGGGTTTCTGCGGGCCGCCTTCGACGACGCCGAGCGGCTCGGCCTTGAACCGGTCCGCGTCCACCTTCGCGAGCTTCTTGTTGTCGACCATGCGGTCCAGCACCAGGTTCCGGCGTTCGGTCGCCTTCGCCGGGCTCTTCCACGGGTCGTTGACGGCCGGGTTGTTCACCAGACCGGCCAGCAACGCCGCCTGCGGCACCGTGAGTTTTTCGACGGGCGTGTTGAAGTACGCGTTCGCGGCCGCGCCGACACCGTAGATCTCGCGCGAGAATTCGACGACGTTCAGGTAGCCGGTCAGGATCTGCATCTTGTTCAGCTTGGTTTCCAGCTGGATCGCGATGCGGGCTTCCTTCAGCTTCCGGGCGACCGACTGCTCCTGTGCGCGCTTCTGGCCCGGCTTGTCGTCCCGGTAGACGACGTTGATCAGGTAGTTCTTGACGTACTGCTGGGTCAGCGTCGACGCGCCTTGGGTGTCCCCGCCGGTGCTGTTGCTGACCGCCGCGCGCAGCGTGCCCTTCCAGTCCACCCCGTTGTGCTCGTAGAAGCGCTTGTCCTCGACCGAGATCAGCGCCCACTTCATGGCGTCGTTGATCTGCGTCTCGGTGGTGGGGATGCGGAACTGCTTGTACAGCGTCGCGATCTGCTTGCCGGTGTTGTCCGTGATCGTCGTCACCAGCGGCGGCGGAATGTCCGCGAGGTCCGAAGATGTCTTGTCGACGGTCTCGCTCGCCTGGTTGGAGAGAACGCCCGCGGCGCCCGCCACCGGGAACAACATCCCCGCGACCAGCACTCCCGCGAGCACACACAGGCCAATGAGCTTCAGCAGACCGTCCGTTTTGCGCACGCGGACCAGGGTACGCGGATCCCGTTAGCCCACCGTGACGTCACCTCGCTGTGGGTGGGGATCCGGTTACGAAACCGACCCCATGGGGTGACGGCTGGTAGTCGGAGGCATTCTAGGGCTTGGCGGAGGGAACCGAGGGCCCTTACAGTCCGTCAACGTCTCACGTATGAAAAAGCCGACAGACGGGTGAGTGCGAGCGGCAGTCGCATTCGACCGAACGGAGGCACCCGGCACCGGGGAGGTGCCGGCTCAACCGACGTGAGCAACAGGGAGACACGCTCATGGGGGCAGGAGCGCAGGCTTTTCGTCCTCCCGTGGTGTGTCGAACACCAGGGTAGGGAGCTGGGGGTATGGAAACCAACCAGTCGAGCTGGCGAGTCAATGCGTCGTGCCGCGACACCGATCCGGACGGCTTGTTCGTCCGGGGGGCGGAACAGAACCGGGCCAAGGCGGTCTGCCTCGGTTGCCCGGTCAGGACGGAATGCCTCGCCGAAGCGCTCGATGGCCGGATCAACTTCGGCATCTGGGGAGGTATGACCGAACGGGAACGGCGGGCGCTGCTGAGGCGGCGGCCGGACGTTTCCAGCTGGGCGGACCTGCTTGAAGCGGCGAAGCGCAGTTTCACCGGGATCGACGAAGAGGAAGACGTACGCGTCCGAGTCTCGTGATCATGATTCCGTGAAGGGCCCCTTCCCCGAGTCCAAGGTGGGGAAGAGGTCCTTCACGGAGGATCAGGACTGAGTCGCCAAGCGCGTGCCGATGTCGCGCAGGCCTTCGAGATCGTGCACGTCACTGGGGAGCGCGGGCACCCGCACCAGCGGGACCTCGGGATGCGCCCGCGTGAACCTGGCGAGCAGCCGCGTCTCCCGTTCGGCCAGCGCGACCCGGTCCGCGTGCAGGCGGAGGACGGCTTCGGCCAGCGGTGCGCCGGTCTTGCCCTTCGCGAGCTGCTCGGCGGCGGCGACGGCCTCCGCACTGGACAGCGGGGCGAGCACCGGATGCGTCCGGTTCGCGACCAGCCCGGCCAGCGGCATGCTCTCTTCCGAAAGCCGCTCCACGAAGTAGGACGCCTCGCGCAGCGCGTCCGGCTCCGGCGCGGCCACCACGAGAAAAGAAGTTCCGCCGGACCGCAGCAGCTCGGAGGTCTTGCGGGCGCGTTCGCGGAAGCCGCCGAACATGCTGTCGAAGGCCTGCATGAACGCCGAAGCGTCGGTCAGCAACTGGCCGCCGATGATCGTCGAGACGGCCTTCGCGAACATCGAGAACCCGGCGTTGACGACCTTGCGCAGACCCCAGCCGCCCGCTTTCGCGGGCCCGGTGAGCAGCCGGATCATCCGGCCGTCGAGCGCGCTGGAAAGCCGCGTCGGCGCGTCGAGGAAGTCCAGCGCCGACCGGCTCGGCGGCGTGTCGACGATGATCAGGTCCCACTCGTCGGTGGCCGCGAGCTGCCCCAGCTTCTCCATCGCCATGTACTCCTGCGTGCCGGAGAACGACGTGGAAATGGTCTGGTAGAAGGGGTTCTGCAAGAGCTGTTCGGCGCGTTCCGGGCCGGCGTGCACGCGCACCATGTCGTCGAAGGTGCGGCGCATGTCGAGCATCATCGCCCAGAGCTCGCCCTTGGGCTCGAAGCCTTCGACCTTCACCTGCTTCGGGTGGTTGCCCAGTTCGCGCAGGCCGAGCGCCTGCGCCAGCCGCCGCGCCGGGTCGATGGTGAGCACCACCGTCTGCCGTCCGCGTTCGGCCGCGCGCAACGCCAGCGCCGCCGCGGTGGTCGTCTTGCCGACGCCGCCGGATCCGCAGCAGACGATGACCCGGCTCTCCGGATCGTCGATCAGCTTGTCGATCTCCAGGATGTCGTCCGGCATCAGCGCACCCCCTGCTCGGTCAGCGCTTCGGCGAGGTCGTAGAGCGCCGCGACGTCGACCCCGTCGGTCAGATCCGGCAGTTCGAGACCCGGCAGGTCCGCTTCGGACAGCTGCTCACGGGCGCGTTGCTCGGCCGCGACCCGGACGGCGTGCTCGACGGTCTCCTCGACGAGCGCGTCGAGCGTGGTTTCGGGCAGGTCCAGCCCGGCCGACGCGAGCCCGGCGCGGACGCGTGAGGCGTCGACGCGGCCGTCCGCGGCGGCCAGCACCGAACGGGCGGGCAGTCGCGGCGGGCGGACCCGGTTGACCAGCACCGCGCCGGGGCGCAGATCCGCTCCGTCGAGTTCGGCGACCGCTTCGACGGTCTCCCGCACCGGCATCTCTTCCAGCAGTGTCACCAGGTGGACGGCGGTCTCGCCGGAATGCAGCAGCCGGACGACGCCGTCGGCCTGGCCGCGGATCGGGCCGGTCTTGGCGAGATCGGTCAGGGCCTTGGTGACGTCGAGGAACTTCACGACCCGGCCGGTGGGCGGCGAGTCGACGACGACGGCGTCATAGGTGTGGCGGCCGTCCGACTCGGTGCGGCCGACGCATTCCTTGATCTTCCCGGTGAGCAGGACGTCGCGCAGACCCGGCGCGAGCGTGGTGGCGAACTCGATCGCGCCCATCCGCCGCAGCGTCCGGCCCGCGAAGCCGAGGTTGTAGAACATTTCGAAGTATTCGAGGAGCGCGGCCTCGACGTCGATGTGCAGCGCGCGCAGCTCACCGCCGCCGGGGACGGCCGCGATGCGCTGCTCGGCGTACGGCAGCGGCTCGGTGTCGAAGAGCTGGGCGATGCCCTGGCGCCCTTCGACCTCGATCAGCAGAACCCGGCGCCCGCCCTTGGCGAGCGCGAGGCCCAAGGACGCGGCGAGCGTGGTCTTGCCCGTCCCGCCCTTACCGGTGACGAAATGCAGCCTGGCTCTCGCGAGTTCGTCGGTCCAGCCGGCAAGGGGAGTGCTCACCGGTCCCACCCTAATTGAGCCCTCAGCTCGCCAGCATCATGACGCCGAGCGCAGCGGCGACCACGGCGACGATGGCCCAGGTCAGGACGGTGGGCAGCACCGTGAGCATCACCACACCGAGCAGCAAGAGGACCACGAAGGCCACCGCGCCGGTGATCGCGACCGCTCCCGAGCTGTTCCGGCGGTCCCGCGCCTTGGCCATCAGGACCAGCACCAGCGGCAGCCCGGCCGCGGCGAGCAGGACGGTCGCGACCACACGCCAGGTCTCCACGGACCCCACCGTAGCGGTGACCGAAGTACATGAAGGCCCCCTTCCTGTACCTAGGCGCAAGGGTCTCGGCAAAAGTCGCCTCTCCGCTGGCCAGGGAGGTTGCGAAAGCCACTTTCGCAACCTTCAACGTTGCGAAAGTGGCTTTCGCGACACGGCGCACTGAGCCCACTGAATCCCCCGGGTGCCGGACCGGCGCGATCCCGACACCACACCCACGCACAGAGCGGCCCCAGTGGTCGTGAGTGGTGCTTCGGACCTTGATCAACGGAAGATCGGGGACGTTGAGTGTCCCGGATCTTCCGTTGATCAAGGTCATGTCGGCCAGGACCAGTGACAGACGAGGTGACGGGGGAAGATCCCGGACGCTCAACGGCCGGAATTCTCCCCCGTCGACCACACCACCTTCCAGCAGCACGACGAAACAGGCCCCACCGACGACAGACCCAGGACGTGCACCGCCCCAACTCCCACATCAACCAGGCCGAGCGTGGAAGATCCGGGACGTTCAACGTCCCAAATCCTCCACACTCGCCGGTCCACACCAGTGGGTAGGTAAATACGAGTCCGCCAGAACCCGAAACGCCACTCACGACACCCGCCTATGCGACTTTGCCGAGACCCTGGCGTTAGGCGCGAGGAAGGGGGCCTTCATGTACTTGGAGTGGGTCAGCTCCCGATGGGCGTCGCGGGCACGCACGGCACCGGCTTCGCGTGCGCCGGGTCGAGCGCGTTGAGGACGTGCCCGGCCGCGTTGCGGTCGGCGGCGACCCCGGCGTGCTCGGCCAGGTCCAGCAGGCAGCTGTCCTGGAGGACGATGTTCTTCACGTTCGGGCCTTTGCCCATCCCGCTCGTGTACGGGACGACGGCTTCGTCGTAGCGGGTCATGATGTTCGTGTAGGTCACTCCCGGCTGGAAGACGCCGTTGCCCGAGTGCAGGTTCGTGAGGAATTCCGAGCCGCGCAGGAACTGACGGCACGAGCCGCAGACCGGGTCGAGGATCCCGTTGAACCCGGGCGCCAGCCCCAGCGCGCTCGCGAGCGCGTAGAGATGTGACGCGCCGAACAACGTCGTGCCGTCCCACAGCGGGGTCAGGCTCACGTACTTGTCCACTTTGGACGCGCCGCCGAGGAACTTCACATAGTAAGAAGGCATCAGCGTGCCCTCGGAATGCCCGAGGATGTCCACCTTGGACGCCCCGGTGGCGCCGAGCACCTTGTCGACGAACGCCGAGAGCTCCTTCGCGCTCTGCTCCATCGGCAGGAGGCCGCCGGGCTGGTAGATCGGCAGCGGCTTCCCGGGGATCCCGTAGGTCAGGGAGAAGACGCAGTACCCGTCGTTCTTGAGCAGCGGGCCGAACGTCTGCCAGTTCACCGTCTGGTTGGCGCCGAGGCCGTGGGTGAGCACGACCGGGTTCGGATGCGCCTCGCCCGGACGGCAGCCGAAGTCGTTCGCGCCGGGAGGCGGGCCGCCGGGGTTCGCCGCCTGCGCGGGCAGTGCCGCCGCGAGTGTCCACGGAACGGGAAGTTTCTCGTCGGCGTACGCCGCTGAAGCGCAGATCAGGGCAAGGGCCGCGGCCAGGCAGGCGACGGCGAGGGACTTCGTTGTCCGCATGTCAACGTCCTATCTACTCCCGAGTAGGTGTGAAGTGAAACACATCGGCGGGAAATCGGCGAGCCGGTCACGAGAGGGTTTGCCGCATGTGTGTCGGGCGCCCTTGCCGGTTTGGCTACGCTCCCGGACATGAGCGCCACCAAGTGGGAGTACGCGACCGTCCCCCTGTTGATCCACGCCACCAAGCAGATCCTCGACCAGTGGGGCGAGGACGGCTGGGAGCTCGTCACCGTGCTCCCGAACCCGACCGGCGAGCAGCACGTCGCCTACCTCAAACGAGCCAAGAACTGAGGGATTGAAGCCATGACCTGGAGCGATCGACTCGCCGAGCTCGGTATCGAACTGCCCGGCGTCGCCGCACCGCTGGCGGCCTACGTGCCCGCCGTCCGTACCGGTTCGCACGTCTACACGTCCGGGCAGCTGCCCTTCGTCAAGGGCGAGCTCGAAGCGACCGGCAAGGTCGGCGCCGAGGTCAGCCCCGAAGAGGCGAAGCAGTACGCGCGGACGTCGATCCTCAACGCCCTCGCCGCGGTCGACTCGGTCGTCGGGATCGACAACATCGCGCGAGTGGTCAAGGTCGTCGGTTTCGTGGCGTCGGCGGAAGGCTTCACCGGTCAGCCCGCGGTCATCAACGGGGCGTCCGAGCTGCTCGGGGAGATCTTCGGCGAGGCGGGCATCCACGCCCGGTCGGCCGTCGGGGTCGCCGAGCTGCCGATCGGGGCGCCGGTCGAGATCGAACTGATCGTGGAGGTGAAGTAGATGGATCCCGACATCGAGAAGTCCTCGCACGAGCTCCTGCTCCGGCTGGCGGGACGCCTGCCGGACCAACTCCTGTGGCGGTTCCGCGACTGGCTGGGCGAGGGCGCGATGGGCACGCTCGCGCGGACCCTGCCCCGGTCTTTGCTTAAGCACAGGATCGACCTGGATCAAACCGAGTATCGCCTGCTAGTCGCCGGGCTCATTCCTCACGGAGCCGACTGGCATCAGGTGAGTTCCACCCTGGGGGTAGACGACGTCACCGAGACCAGGTACACATTCACGCAGAGTGCGCCCGAATGGGTGAACTCCGTCGACTCTGTGTCCGTATTGATCCACGCAACGTTGCGGGGACGGCCGGATGTGGGTGAAGTGCGGCAAAGCTGGCGACACCTCGGTGTGGTCGGCGAGGGTGGGGCGAAACGAGTCCTCCTGGTCACGGCGCTGAACGGGCTCCCGAGGCTGACCGGCGAACTGCAGCGCGTCCTGCGCGTGCTCGGTGACGAGGAGCCCGGCGTCGAGGTTCTCCCGCCGAGCATCGACCTCACCGGCTATCACCGCACCGCGCTCGCCAACTCCGAGCTGGTCTGTGTGGGCGCGGTGGACACCGGAAGTCGGCTGGTCGCCGCTTAACGCTCGCACCACCAGGCGAGCCGGGAGGGAGCAGAGCAATGGTGGAGGTCCACGACGGCCCGCCCATGGACGGGTTCTCGGTGCCCCTGCGCCTGCACAACCTGTTACTGGCCCTGGCGGGTCGAATCGACGACAGTGCTTTGACCGAAGCGCGTGAGCTGATCGCGCGTGCGCACATCGACGAAGCGGTGGAGCTCACCACCGGAACCCTGATCGCGGGGAAGATCCCGGTGAGCTCGTCCGAGCAGCGTGAACTCGCGCTCGTCCTCGAAATGAGCCGGTCCGACGCCACCTTGGCGAACGACCTGCTCGTCGAAGAGGACGAGTCGGTGCTCACGCACCGGTTCACCGGCGAGAACCAGCCCGAATTCGGCCTCGCCGAGGCGCTCGACCGCACCCTGCAGGTGCTGCCGGACGTCCGGTCGGTGCACGCGGTGTGGCGGAACACGCCCGCCGGTAGCGTGCCCGGCGCGCTGCCGCAGCGGGTGGTGCTGGTCGAGATCGGCCCGGAGGGCAACCCGCCCGCGGTCGCGTTCCGGGTGGACACCGCGCTTCGCCGCGCGGGTATCCGCTCGGTCGTCGAGGTCGCGGGGCCCGGTGTCGCGCGGTCCGCGTACCACCAGGCCGCGTCTTCGGCCGCGAGCCCGGTCTGGGTCACGGGGAGTACCCACTCCAGTGACTTTCGGTCCGAACCGATGACCCCGCCGCCCGCTCCCGCCCCGGCTCCCGAGCCGGCCAAGGAGCAGCCGAGCAGGCATGGGCTGCGGCCGGTCGGCAGCGGTGGCCACGAACCGGTCGAGCCGATCGCGCCGGTGGTGCCGATCGTGCAGCAGGCGGCCGCGGTGGCCACGCCACCGCCGTCCTCGCCCGTGTCTTCGCCGGAGACGGCGCCGCCGCGCAAGTCGCGGGCGGAGACCCGTGCCGAGCGCACGGCCGACCTGACCCCGGCCGAAGTGGCCCAGCTGCGCCAGGCGCTCAAGGAGGACCCCGAAAAGGGCCGCGAGATCGCCTCGGGCAAGCCGAGCATGCACGAGGTCGTCGAGCTGCCCGCTCTCGACCTGGACGACCCCAGCCTGAGCGAGCGCGACCGCGCGCTCCTGCGCGAGCTGCACGCCGAGCTCGCCGAACGGGAGCGCGCCGAAGCGGCGAAGATCCGGCTGAACGGCGCTTCGCGCTCTAGCGGCTCTAGCTGGTCCTAGCAAGACCCACGCGTTTCGTCCTCTGGATGAGGTAGTTGCACGCGCAACGATCGCGACCAGAGGACGAAACGCCGTCTCCCCAAGGGCGCTCAGCGCCCGACGGAGACTTCGTCGAGCGCCCTCTTTGGGCCGGAGGCCCCGGAAACTCGACGAAAGGGCGTATCCACACGCGACTCCGGTTGCCTGCGGAGGGCGCCCTTTCGGCGTGTTTGCGGCAGCGCTCGACAGACAGACACAGTGTTAGGTTGCGGGTGTGGCTGAAGAACTGACATTCGACATCCCGGTGGGGGCCGGGGTGGGCACCCGCGCCAACGCCGACGGCGAGCCGGTGACGCCCAAGGACGCGGCGACCGTGATCCTCCTCCGTGACGGCGCGCGAGGCGTCGAGGTCTTCCTGCAGCACCGGGTGAAGGGCATGCCGTTCGCGGGCGGGATGACCGTCTTCCCCGGCGGCGGCGTGGATTCCCGCGACGTCGACGCCTCGGTGAGCTGGACCGGCCCGGAACCCGCTTGGTGGGCGGAACGCTTCGGCTGCGGGGAATCGCTCGCCAGCGCCCTGGTGTGCGCGGCCGTGCGGGAGACGTTCGAGGAGTCCGGGGTGCTGCTCGCGAGCATCGGCGACGCCGTCGTCACCGATACGACGCCGTACCGGGAAGCCCGCGAAAAGCTGGTCTCCCGCGAACTCTCCCTCGCCGCGTTCCTCGAAGCGAACGGCCTGACCCTGCGCGCGGATCTGCTGCGCCCATGGGCGAACTGGCTGACCCCGCCCCAGGAACCGCGCCGCTACGACACCTGCTTCTTCGTCGCCGTGCTGCCCGAGGGGCAGGAGGCGGACAGCGCCACCTCCGAGGCCGTCAGCACCGGCTGGCAGCGGCCGGAGGAGGCCATCGCCGACGCCAAGGAAGGGCGCCGCATGCTCATGCCACCGACCTGGATCACCCTCGCCGAGCTGGGCGAATTCGGCTCGGCCGCCGCGGTGCAGGCCGTCGAACGCGAGATCGTCAAGATCATGCCGACGCTGGTGCGCGACGGTGACAAGGTCCGCGTCGTCATGGACCCGGCATGAGCGCCCCCGCGTACGGCGTGCTGCGCCGGGTGACGCCGACGGCTTCCGTGCTGCTGGAGCACAATCCGTCGTCGATGACGTTGGAGGGCACCAATTCCTGGGTGCTGCGCGGCGCGGGCGCGGCCGGCTCCGTGGTCGTCGACCCCGGTCACGAGGACATCGAGCATCTGACGTTGCTGGCGGAAACCGGCGACGTCGAGCTGATCGTCCTGACCCACCATCACCCGGACCACGCCGAGGGCGCGCCCTGGTTCGCCGAGCGCGTCGGCGCTCCGGTGCGGGCGTTCGACGAGTCGCTGTGCGTCGGCGGGAAGTCCCTTGTGGACGGTGAGGTGATCGAGGCGGCGGGCCTGCGGCTCTCGGTGCTGCACACGCCGGGACACACCGGGGACTCGATCTGCCTGGTGTCCGACGGCCAGATCCTGACCGGTGACACCATCCTCGGCCGCGGCACCACGGTGCTGCACGACCTCGGTGACTACCTGCGCTCGCTGCGCAAGCTCATCGAACTGCCCGAGGGCACCGTCGGCCTGCCCGGACACGGCCCGGAACTGCCCGATCTCGCCGCGACCGCGCGCGAATACCTGGCGCACCGGGAAGAACGGCTGGACCAGGTGCGTTCGGCACTGAAGGAGCTCGGTGCGGACGCCACCCCGCGCCAGGTCGTCGAGGTCGTCTACGCCGACGTCGACAAGGCTTTGTGGGCACCCGCCGAGTGGAGCGTGCGGGCACAGTTGGACTACTTGAGGTCGGAGGACGGCGAATGAGTGACGTCGAGGTCGAGTTCTACTGGCGCCCCGGATGCGGGTTCTGCGCCGCGCTGGAGCGGCCGCTGTCGAAGAGCGGCTTCACCGTGAAGCGGGTCAACATCTGGGAAGACCCGGACGCCGCCGCGCGGGTGCGCTCGGTCGCGGACGGGAACGAGGTCGTGCCGACGGTCTTCGTGGGCTCGACGGCGATGGTGAACCCTTCGTTCGCCGAGATCGAGGCCGCCGTGAAGGCCGCCTCCGCATCCTGAGCACCGGGTCTCGTCTGTGTCATGAAAGCCCCTTTCCTGACGTTTTTCGTCAGGAAAGGGGCTTTCATGACATCCGGGTGATGCGTCGGGCTCCGGCGCCGAGGCCGGTGACGCGAAAGCCACTTTGGGGACATCAGG
>NZ_JBHXJK010000104.1:21941-30883 GCF_042723255.1 Amycolatopsis thailandensis | reverse complement strand
ACATTGGGGGCCCTCCGGGCCCCCCCATGGGGAAACCCCCCACACCTCTTGCGGAGCCAGGTGCCCGCAGGCGTGACTCGCGTGCTTGAGCACGGGACTCACGTGATCAGAGACGGAACTCGCGTGACTGGAGGCCGCACTCGAGTGTGCGGCGTCTGATCACGCGAGTCCCGGCCTCGATCACGCGAG
Source organism: Amycolatopsis thailandensis (assembly GCF_042723255.1). Lineage (NCBI taxonomy): Bacteria > Bacillati > Actinomycetota > Actinomycetes > Pseudonocardiales > Pseudonocardiaceae > Amycolatopsis > Amycolatopsis thailandensis. The sequence continues at coordinate 30,694 of NZ_JBHXJK010000104.1, read as the reverse complement.
TTCCGGTCTGGAGCACGCGAGTTCCGGCCTGGAGCACGCGAGTTCCGTCTCTGACCACATGGGTGCGGTGCATGATCACGTGAGTGCGGGGTCAGGCTCGTTCGAGGAAAGGCGTCAGCAGGTCCGGGACGGATTCCTCCGCGAGCAGCAGGCCCTGCTCCTCCCCCGCGTCGTACACCGAGTACGCCCCGGTCCCGGCCGCCGTGGTCGCCACGACGGTCAGCAATCCCTTGCGCCGCTGGAAGATCGACTGCTTGACCGTCCAGCCGATCACGCCGTCGCGCTCCAGGGCGAACGTGCTCCGCCGCACGGTCCCGTGCCGTCCCACCAGGTATCGCCCGGTGATCCCGTGCCCGAGGTTGCGGTAGGCGTCCAGCGCCAGCAGCACCGACACCGGCAGCAGGACGACACCGAGCGCGGCGCCGATCACCAGCAGGACGTCGGTCAGCAGGAAGCCGAGGATCGCGAAGATCGCCAGCAGGACCACCACCGAACCGACCCACCAGCGCAGCAACCGTCCCCGCGCCGCGCGGGGATGCCCGGCGAGCCGGACGGCTTCGGTCGGCGAAACCGGTTCGCGCAGGACCTCCGCGGCGATCCGGGTGGCCGTCGCGACCGGCGCGGCGGGCAGGAGCGTGTGGTAGTCGGTTTTGTCCTGGTCGTCGCTCTGCCGCATGCCGGTGGCGATCGCGTCGACGCGGGCCGCGCCGGAGATCCGGTTCCCGAGCGGCTCGACGAGTTCGACGCCGCGCATCCGGCGTTCCTCGATCGAGATCGAGCGTGTGGTGAACAGCCCGCGCCGCACTCGCAGCGTGCCGCCTGCTTCGCGGTCGAGCCGGTAGTTCCACCACATCTCGATCCACAGGCCCAGCGCGCCGATCACGCCGACGACCATCGCGATCGCCAGCAGGATCAGGATCGCCACCACCAGCGGGATACCGCTGAACAGACCGATCACCCAGTCGATCAGGCCCTTCTGCAACCCCGCCCATTCGGAGATCTGCATGAGCCCGCCGCCCGCGGCGAGGCCGAGCGCCGGGGAGAGGAACGACATCGGCGCGTAGCGGATCCAGCTCCGGTCCAGCTCGGCGAGCGGCGCGTCGTCGTCGTCGGTTTCCGCGATTTCCGCGCGGCGCAGCAGATCCGCGCGCAGCCGCTCGGCCTCGGCGCGCGAGACCGGGTTGAGCTTGATCCTGCCCTGCCCGCCCGACTCGTGCGAGCCGGTGCCGATGGTCACCACGGCGACGCCGAACAGCCGGTGCAGCGGGTTGGCGGTCAGGTCGACGTTGCGGATCCGTTCGCGTTGCAAGGATTTCCGCGAGCGGAAGACCAGGGTGAACGCCGTCTCCAGCCGGTCCGGCGTGACCCGGTACCGCACTCCCTTCCAATAGAACAGTTCCGCCAGCACGCCACCGCCGATGAGCACCAGCCCACCGCCCACGACCCAGGCGAGAGCGACCCAGAGCCGGCCTCCACCGCCCACGATCGCGGCCGCGGTCGGGATCGCCGCCGCGATCGCCGCGCCCGTCATCGTCAGCGCGGTGACGGGGAGCGTCCGCTTGTCGAGCGTGCTCCAGCCCTCGAACTCGTCCGAGGTCATGTCGCGTCACCCGGCGTCGCCTGCGTCGTTTCCGTGAGCTGCTCCGCCAGGCTCGCGGCCAGTTCGTGGTCGAGCCCGCGGATCTTGACCGCGCCGCGCGCCGACGCCGTGGTGACCGTGACGGTCGCGAGCTCGAACATCTGCTGCAGCGGCCCGCGCAGGGTGTCCACGGTCTGGATCCGCGACATCGGCGCGACCCGCCACTCCTGCCAGAAGAACCCGGAACGCGCGTACACCGCGGTCTCCGTGACCTCCCAGCGGTGCACCTTGAACCACCACACCGGCATCGCGAGCACCCAGACCAGGCCGAGCACCGCGAACACCGCCGCCGGCGTCAGCAGCCAGAACCGCGCGGGCGGGATGAGCAGCCCGAGCAGCACCAGCACCAGCACTGGTGAGATCCAGAAAAGCGTTCCCTGCAGCCGCCACCAGCCCACGACCCGCTTGTCCAGCGCGTTCCGCGGCGGCCTCAGCCGCACCTTCCCCCGATCGGCTTCCACCGAGTCCTCCCCCGACGAATCGTTTACAATGCGATCGCATCGTAATAGCGTGGGACAGTAGTGGCAATGCGATCGCATTGCAAACGGCGGAATGGATGGTGAAGGTGCCGAAGCAGGTGGATCACGCCGCGCGGCGCGCGGAGATCGCCGAGGCACTGACGCGGCTGACGGCCACGCGCGGTCTCGAAGGGGTCAGCCTGCGGCACGTCGCCGCCGAGGCGGGCATGTCGATGGGCTTGGTGCAGCACTACTTCAAGACCAAGGACGAGATGCTGCTGTTCGCGATCGAGCGCCGCTCGCAGCTCTACGAAGAGGGCATCAAGGCCCGGCTGGAGTCCGGCGAGGTGCCTTCGACGCCCCGGTCCATCCTGCGCGCGATCATCGCCGAGATCCTGCCGCTCGACGAACGCCGTCGCGGCGACTGGCTGATGGGCGTCGCGTTCTTCATCCGCTCGATTTCCGACCCCTCCTTCGGGGTCGCGCTCACCGATGGCGTACCGCAGCTGTTCGAACTGTTCGCCGTGCTGATCCGCCAGGGCCAGGAGGCGGGCGATGTCGACAAGTCGGCCGACGCGATGCACGAATCGACGATCCTGTGGGCGCTCGCCGATTCGCAGGGCACCAACATCGTGATGAAGCACCGGACGCCGGACGAGGCGATGTCCACTGTGGACTACTACCTCGACCGGCTGTTCGGCTCAGCTCCCGCTGCCGGATGACACGGCCGACGCCCGCACCGCGCGCAGTTCCCGGAACAGCTTCCGCAGCGCGGGAACCGCGTCCCCGCCCCGCTCGCCCAGTTCCTCGATCCGGTCCTTGTACTGACGCCTGTCCTTGCCGGAAACGACGTCCTTGAGCTCGACGGCCGCGGCCAGCGCGGTGAGGGCGGCGTCGCTCGCGTCCACATCGGACACCGGCGAAGGTCCGCGCAAGGTCTGATCGACCGAGGCCCGCAGCCTGTCGACGGTCGCGGTGTCCCGCACGATCGGGTTCCGCGACGGGAACAGGCCGAGCACCTTGCCGTTCTTGAGCTCGATCACGCCCGCCGTTTCCAGCTGGGACTCCAGTGCCTCCAACGTGCCGCGCGCGTCCTTGCGCACCCACCATTTCCACTTGCGGGGGCTTTCTCCCGCGATCTCGGTGAGCATCTCGTCGAGGACGAGGTCACCGGTCGGCCCGGCGCCCGACGCCGCGACCTTGCCGTCGTCGTCGGCGACCCGGCCGCGCAGCACGAGGTCGGTCAGCGCGGCACCGCGGATCATCAGGCGCGCCCGCTGCCGGTCGCGCAGTTTGTTCTTCCCGACGTCACAGGCGAGCAGATATGCCTTGGCGGGCAACGAAAGTTCGGTCATCGTCAATGCCTTTCCAGCTTGGGCCAGATTTCGTCCCAGGAACCCTGTCTGCCGTCATACCGCCACAGCAGCCCTTCCACCACCGGGGTCACCGTGGTGAAGTACGGCTTGAGCAGTCCCGGATCGAAGCCGAGGAACAGCACGCTGTCCGCGGACTCCGGTGGCCGGTCGAAGTACCAGTAGCCGCGGTGGCCACTGTAAACGTGATCGATGCCGTACCGCTGACCGTAGAACTCGGTCGCGGCGGCGAACGGATAGATCTCGGCGTACACGGCGGTGCGTGCCCGCTGCTCCGGCGGCAGCGCCGCGTAGGTCTCGCCGACCGCCTTGACCAGCTCCTGCTGCGGCAGTTCACCTCCGGCGAAGGAACTGCCGAGCGTGATCGGGCCGAAGCTCGTCCGGGTCATGGTCGCCGGGTAGATCGGCAGGCCGGCGAGGGTGATCACCGCCGAGAGCACCATCGCGGGCCAGGCCACCAGCCGCCACTTGGGAACATGCTGGGCGAAGCCGGTCGCCGCCGCGGCGAACGGCAGCGCGAAGACGCTCATCAGGTAGTAGGAACGGCCGTGCAGCAGCAGGAACGCCACGATGAGCGCGGCTACAGCTACCCCCAGGAAGCGATAGCCGCGAAGTTCACGCGAGAAGATCAGCCGGACGAGGCCGTAGACGAACGCGAGCACGCCCGCGCCGACGCCCGCCGTCAGGAACCCGTCGCGCAGGAAGGGCCAGGTGCCGGGGAACTCCGCCGAGACGACGTCGTTCATGATCAGATACGGCCAGCCGTTCGAGGCCTGCCAGACCAGCGTCGGGATCGTCGCGACGACGGCGATTCCCGCGCCCAGCCACAGTTTCGGGCGCCGCAGGAGCTCTCTCGGACCGAGCACGAGCGCGGCGAGCAAGGCCAGCGCCCAGAAGGCGGGGATGAGGAACTTCGTCTCCAGCGAGATCGCGGTGACCACGCCCGCCCAGACCAGCAGCCCGTCACGGCGGACGCGCACCCAGCGGACGACCAGCCAGACGATCACCGTCCAGAGGAACGGGTCGAACACGTAGGTGCCGATCCAGTGGCTGACGATGATCACCCCGGACGACGCGTAGAGCCCGGCCGCGAGCACCTGCGCGCCGCGTCCGCCGCCCAGTTCCCTGGCGATCAGCGCGGTGACGACCACTCCGGCGGCCGCCGCCAGGGCCATCGGCAGGCGCAGCATCACCAGCGAACCGGGGAACAGCGTGTCCATCGCCCCGGCCAGCGCGGGAATGAGCGGTGGCTGGTCGAAGTACCCCCACGCCAGGTGTTCCCGGCCCGCCATCAGGAAGTACAGCTCGTCGAAGCCGTGCGCGTAGCGGCCGCTCGTGGCCAGAAGCGCGGCGGCGGCCAGCGCGGCGACGACGAACACCGGTAGTCGGGCGAAGGCCTGCTCCCGTCCTGTTCGGACTGTTTGGGTCGCGATGTCCATGAGCTCCAGTCCACCGGAGACGGTCGTGGCGGGAAACCGGGTAAGGAGGGTGATCGGATAGACGAAAGTTGCGGATCTCCCCGCCGTCGGTGAGCTGCTGGTTACCGTGACCGGGTGGAAAGAAGCAGGTCGTTCCGGCCGGGTCCGGTCGACACCTTGTGGCTCACGCTGGCCGCGTTCGCCTTCGTGGGCCTGGACATCACGCTGTACGTGTTCGGCGAACCGACGACAGGCTGGGCGGGCCCCGCCGCGGGCGTCACCTTGCAGGTGGCCCTCGATCTCTCGCTGGTCCTGCTGTTCCGGTATCCGCGGCTGGTCGCGGGGCTGGTCGTGGCGGGCGGGCTGCTGATGCTCGCCTCCGACCTGTTCTCCCCCGGGCTGCTGGTGCCGGAGCGGCAGCTGACGCTGATGACCGTCCCGACGATCACCCCGGTGGTGCTGAGCCAGCTGGCCCGCCTGATCGACCGGCGGACCCTGCTCTGGCTGACCGCGATCCTGGTGGTCTGCGCGTCGCGGCCGTGGGACGCGCAGTGGAACACGACCCCGTTCGGCCTCCTGGGCACGGCGCTGCCGACCACGCTTTCGCTGTATTTCGAGGCGCGGCGCCAGTTGCTGCGCTCGCTGCGGGACCGGGCCGAACGCGCCGAACGCGAACAGCACCTGCTCGCCGAACGCGCCCGCGGCGAGGAACGGCGGAAACTGGCCGAGGAGATGCACGACGTCGTCACGCATCGGCTGAGCCTGATGGTGCTGCACGCCGGCGCGCTCGGCATCGTCTCGGCGGACGAGGCGGTGCGGACCTCCGCCGAGGGCATCCGGCGCGAGGGCGCGCTGGCCCTGGACGAACTGCGTGATCTCGTCGGGGTGCTGCGCAACGGCGCGAACGCCGGGCCGCGCACGCTCACCGACGGCGCGGCGGGTGATCCGGCGACGCTGGTCGCGGAATCGGCGTCGGTGGGCATCCCGACCGAACTGACCGTGCACGGCGATCCCGGGCGGATCTCCCCCACCGTCGCCCGCACGGCGTACCGCGTCGTGCAGGAGGCGCTGACGAACGTCCGCAAGCACGCGCCGGGCTCGACAGCGACCGTCGAACTCCGCTATCACGCGGGCGGGCTGGACATCACGGTGGAGAACACGCGGGCGGGCGCCGCCCCGGATCCGGCGCTGGCGGGGAGCGGTTCCGGCGCGGGACTGGCCGGGCTGCGGCAGCGCGTCGAGCTGATCGGCGGCCGCTTCGACGCGGGGCCGCGAACGGGCGGCGGGTACCGCGTCGGTGCGATACTTCCGGCCTACGTCCCGACGGCGGAAGGAGATCGGTGATCCGGGTGGTCGTCGTCGACGACGAACCGATGGTCTGCGCGCATCTGCGGACGATCCTCGGTTCCGCGGCCGACATCGAGGTCGTGGCGCAGGCCCAGGACGGCGCCGAGGCGGTCGAGGCCGTGGTCCGGCACCGGCCGCGCGTGGTGCTGATGGACCTGCGGATGCCCGGTGTCGACGGGCTCACCGCCATCGAACGGATCGCGAAACTCCCCGAGCCGCCCGCGGTCGTCGCGCTGACGACGTTCGACGCGGACACCTACGTCATCCGCGCGCTGCGGGCGGGCGCGGCCGGGTTCCTGGTGAAGTCCACGCCGCCGGAGGACCTGATCGGCCTGGTCCGGGTCGCGGCGGACGGGCACACGGTGCTCTCCCCCGAAGCGGCGCAGCGGCTCGTGGCGATGTCGGCGGACGGACGGCGTCGCGGTGACGACGCGCGCCGGAAGACCGACGGGCTGACCGAACGCGAGACGGATGTCCTGGCCTGTCTCGGCGAAGGACTGTCCAATGCGGACATCGCGGCGCGGCTGCACCTGGCCGAGGCGACGGTGAAGAGCTACGTGTCGCGGATGCTGGTGAAGCTGGACTGCACGAACCGGACCCAGGCGGGTCTGCTGGCGCACGAGGCCGGCTTGGTCAAGCGGTGAGCTGCCCGTCGTGGGCACGGCGCGCGTCGAGGACCTCGCCCATGTGGACACGGGCCCACTTGTCGAGCATCTCGAGTGGTTCGGCGAGGTTGCGGCCGAGCGCGGTGAGCTCGTACTCGACGTGCGGCGGGATCTCCGGGTACGCGGTGCGCGTCAGGATGCCGTCGCGGACGAGGCTGCGCAGCGTCTGCGTGAGGACCTTCTGCGAGATGCCGCGCACGCGTTTGCCGATCTCGGTGAACCGGAGCGGGCCGTCGCCGAGCACGCCGACGATCAGCACGGTCCACTGATCGCCGATGCGGTCGAGCAGCGCGCGGGTGGGGCAGTCGGGGTCGTACGGGTTTCCGAGCACGTGACCTCCTCACTCTCTCCGGGAGAGTAACACGCCTAATGAGAGGGAGTGGGCTGCATCAGCGCCTCGAACAACAGGATCAGGTGACGGCGGCCGCGTTCCCAGCGCGCCTCCAGTTCGGTCTGATCGCGGGTCGCCCAGCTGGCGATGAGGATGCCGCGGACGACGTCCATCGCCGTGTACACCGCGTGCAGGAACTCCGGATGCGCCGAATGGTCCGGCAGCAGCGCCTTGCCGAACTCGACCAGGCTGCTCGTCGCGATCGGCTCGACCACCGCCATCTGGGCGCGCAGTTCCGCGTCGGTCCGCGAGGCCACCCACAGCTCGACGGTCGCCGAGAAGACCGGGCCCTGATGCATCTCCCACAGCAGTTGCAACGCGTCCCCGACCGGGTCGGCCGACGCCTTGAGCCGGTCGATCTCGGCCATCGCGACCTCGGTGCGCTTGGCCGCGAGATGCCGGATCGCAGAGGTGACGAGGTCGGTCTTGGTGGGGAAATGGTGCACCTGCGCGCCGCGGGTCACCCCGGCGCGATCCGCGACGCGGGTGGTCGTGGTGCCCGCGTAGCCGTACTCGACGAGACAGTCGATCGTGGCGTCGAGCAGCCTGACGCGCATCGCGGCGCTGCGTTCCTCCTGCGTGCGTCGTGGGGCTGCCATGCGCCTACTTTATGGGGCGCCTCGCGAGGCCCGCGCCACGAGGCCGTCGACCATGCGCCCGAAGAAGCGGCCGAGGAACCGGCGATAGAGCCCTCCGGTGCCGGGGATCTTGGGGACGAACGACGCGTGCCAGTGGATGTCGGTGCCGCCGAGCGCGGGCGTGAGGTCGACGTACGCGCGGTAGTCGCGCAGCGGCATCCCCTTGCGCAACGTGTAGCCGAAGCGTTTGCCGGGTTCGAGCGCGATGACCTCTTCGCAGGCGTTGACGCCGTTCGTGCTGAAGACGCCGATGGCGCCGAGGCCGTTCTGGTCGCCCTTCTCCAGGAGGCGGAACTTGCCCAGCGGAGACCAGTCGGGCCAGTGCTCGCGGTCTTCGAGGAGGGCGTAGACGGCTTCGGGGCTCGCGCTCGTGTGGCCGTTCGCGGAAATGCGCTGGATCTTCACCATGCGGACTCCTTCTCTGCTCAACGATGGGCGCCGTACCGAACACGTCCCGAGCGCCTCGCTCGAGACGATGAGTGTCCCAGGCGTGGCGCTCGGGACACTCTCACTCTGGGCAACACCTCCGAGCCGGTCACCCGCGCATCCAGAGGGCCTATTGGGCGGTAAGTCAAATATGGCACGGTCGATCTTGCCGAGAAGGTCTTCTTCGCTGCCCTGAGGGCAGGGTTCGGACTGGCCGGAGTGTCCACAGGGGACACTTAACAGCGATTGAGCGTCCGTTTCATGCCCGTATGAGCTGTTCCGTGTGAGGTCGTGAGTGATAAAGAGGGTTAGAACCCACATTTTGAAAGAACACCCCCACGCAAAACATCGCCAAATTACCAAAAAAGGCGGGACACCGGGGGGGGGGGTGTGTGTGT
>NZ_JBHXJK010000104.1:0-21931 GCF_042723255.1 Amycolatopsis thailandensis | reverse complement strand
TACCTGTTTTTGCGTTCCTTTTTTTTGCCTGTTTGTGGTTTTCTTTTTGTGGTGTTTTTTTATACTGTGGGTTAGAACCCTCTTTATCACTCACGACCCCTTCGCAAAGCTACGCAAAGTACCCAAAACGGGCGTTCCAGCTGGCAGGGGTGTCGCATGTGGACGACCGAAGTCGCGATCCACTCCCGCAGGCGGGTTCAGGTCGGGTCGCGAAAGCCCTGCTCGGCAGGAGACTCGATCACGCCACCTTTGCCTTTCCTCTCATTTAACGCGGGAAGCGACCGGTACCGAGAGCGAAGTCCCGCCCAGTTCGAAGGTCACCCGGGCGCCGGGCGCGGGCAGCGCCGGGTCGAACATGTCCGCGTCCGTCCCGCCCAGCACGAGCGCCAGCCGGTGCCCGGCGGGCACGACGTGGTCGAGGCTGCTCAGCCGGAACGTCATCGTGTACGCCTTGCCGGGTTCCAGCGGCTCGCCCCGCCACAGCGACCGATGGTGGCCGAGGTCCGCCCAGCCGGTCGCCACGATCTGCTTGTCCACGGTGGTCGGATCCGCGACGGTGTCGAGAAAACATCCGGTGTCCGCGGCCGTTCCGGCGCCCCAGCAGGACCGGGTCGTCAGGTCCTTGGTGCCCAGCGCGGGGAATTTCGTGTTCCGCACGGTCGCGGGCCCGTAGTCGACCAGCACCGCCCCGAGTCGCGCGCTCGGCTTGTCGGAACGGGCGGTCACCGTCACCGTGGCGGTCCCGGCGATCCGGGTGTCCGCGCGCACGGGCTCACCCGCGAAGACAAGACGATCCGGCCTGGTCCGCGACGGGTCCTCCACCCACTGGGACGCCCCGCGCGCCGGGTCTTCGGTCACCGAAGCCGCGCCTGGCGAAGGCCTGTTCCCCAGCCCACCCGACGCCGAAGGCCACAAGGCGCGCGAGTGCCCGGCGGGCGGCCAGCGGCGTTCGTCGGCCCATCGGTCCGGAGTGTGCTCGATCCGGATCGCGGGTTCGGTCTCGACGCCGTTGCGCACGCCGAGCAGCCACCGGTCGAACCAGCGGTGCAGCGTCCGCACGAACAGCGACCGGTCGAGGTCGAACGGGTCGACGTGCGCCGCCTGGTGCAGCCACGCCTTGCGCGGCACGCCGTACGCGTTCAGAGCTTCCCACCAGGGCCCGAACTGGATCGGGTTGACGTTCAGATCGTGGAAGCCCATAGACGCGAAAACGCTTGCGCGCACCTTCCCGGTCTTCGCGACGTAGTCCAGCCCGCGCCAGTAGTCGTTGAAGTTCCCGTCCGTGCCCGCGCGCCGCGCGTTGTCCTCCTCGAACGGCCGGCACAGCTTCTCAGCCCGCTCGTTGTAGAGACCCGGGCCGCCCGCCCAGCCGAAGTACGCGCCGTCCGCGTTGTGCACCTCGTAGTACGAACTGACCCCGGCGATCGGCACGATCGTCTTCAAACCCTCGATCCCGGACGCGGCCATCCCGATCGCCGTCGCCCCGTCCTGCGACTTCCCGATCGCGCCGACCGACCCGTTCGCCCAGCCCGCGCGGACCCGCTCCGGCCCGAACGGGGTCCGGAAAGCCTGAGCGCGCCCGTTGAGCCAGTTCACGACCCCGTTGCCGGAGGCGACGTCGTCGAAACACCCGGACGAGCGATTGGTGCCCCCGACGTCGACCAGCACGACGGCGTACCCGCGCGGTACGAAGTAGTTGTCGTAAAACAGTGGGAACTGCGACGGCGTGCCGTCGGGAAGGTAGGTCTTCGGCTGGCGCTCGTTCCCGCGCCCGATCTTCTCGAAGTAGGGACTGACGTCCATGATCACCGGAACGCGTTGCCCGCGCGCGGCCGGTTCGGCCGGACGGATGATGTCGGCGGCGACCCGGTCCACCCGGCCGTCGCGGTCGAGGTCCTGGCCGGTCTCCACCCAGGCGGTCTCCCGGATGGCCTTCTCGTAGGAGAACACCGGTTCGCTGACACCGTCCCGCAGGACGAACGCGGGTGGCGCGGCGATCGCCGGTGCGGCGGTGAGCGACAACATCGCCACGACGGTGGCGGTCAAGGTCTTCAGCCCCATCGTCCGAGTATCGCTTACAGAACCCGAACATTTCCCCCACATTCCTCGTATCCGCCCGCGCGAGGCTCTTCGCATGCTGAAACACACCATCGCCGCCGGCCTCGTCGCGGCCGGGCTCGTCGCCATCGCCCCCGCCGCCTCGGCCCAGGCCCCGATCACGCTCAGCCCCGAAGAGTCCCAGCAGCTGTGCACCGAATGGTTGCCCAAACTCACCGAGCGCACCACGAAGCTCACCGACCGCGTCAACGGCGGCCCCGAGATCCGCGGTTCCGTCGCGAACCTCAAGGCCAGGGCCGAGGACCAGCGCAAGAAGGGCCACAACGACACCGCCGACAGGCTCCAGAAGCGCGCCGACAAGCGCGGCGGACGGCTCCCCGAACTCACCGCCGCGAAGCAGAAACTGGACGCTTTCGCGGGCGCCCACTGCAAGGCGGGCAAGTGAAGCGCCTCCTCGCCGTGGCCCTGACCTCGCTCGCGCTGTTCGGCGCGGCCGCGTGCACCGACGAGAAGCCGACGTCGAGCCCGGCGCCGGGCGAGCTGAGCGACGTCCAGCGCACCCTCGACTCGATCGAGCAGGACATGGCCGGCGACCCGGCCCCGTGACAGGATCTGCCGGTGACGACACAACCGGGACGCGGGCTGGTGCTGGTCGTCGAGGACGACCCCGCGATCGCCGAGCTCGCCTCGCTGTACCTGCGGCGGGACGGGTTCGGCGTGCAGGTCGAGGCGGACGGCGGCGCGGCGCTGGCCACGATCCGGCGGGTGCGACCGGTCGCGATCGTGCTCGACATCGGACTGTCCGGAATGGACGGTATCGAGATCTGCCGGACGCTGCGCGCGGACGGCGACTGGACGCCGGTGCTGTTCGTGACGGCCCGCGACGACGAGCTGGACCGCTTGCTGGGCCTGGAGATCGGCGCGGACGACTACCTGACGAAACCGTTCAGCCCGCGTGAGCTCTCGGCAAGGGTCCGGACCGTCCTGCGCCGCGCCGCCGGAGCGGCACCGCCCGCCGAGACGTACACGGTGGGCGGTGTCCGCGTCGACGTCGGCCAGCGCCGCGTCTGGGCCGCCGAAACGGAGGTCGCGCTGACGTCGACCGAGTTCGATCTGCTCACCCACCTGGTGAAACGGCCCGGCCAGGTGTTCAGCCGCAAGCAGCTGCTCAGCTCCGTCTGGGGGTACGCGGCGTCGGCGGGAACGCGGACCGTCGACGTCCACATCGCCCAGCTGCGTGGAAAACTGGGCGGCCACAGTCCGATCAGGACGGTCCGCGGGATCGGTTACGCGGCGGACGCCGGATGAAACGGACGTCGCTCGCGCTGCGGATCACCGTGGTGTGCCTGGCGATCGCCGCGGTCGCGGTGGTGGTCGCCGGGCTCGTCGCGGCCCGGCTCATCCGCACCACCGGGACCGACGTGCTCCGGCAGTCGCTCTCGGCGCAGGCCGACGTGGTCGCGAGCCAGCTCGACGAGACCGGGATCGGGAACCGGCTCGGCATCGGCAAGGCCGCGGAAGTCGTTCGCGGGCAAGGGATCGACGTCGTCGTCCGCCGTCCGAACGGGACGCTCGACGGCGCCGGGACGGTGGCGTCGATCGCCGCCACCAAGGCGGAGTTCGGCCGCTCGGGCACGGTGCTCGTCGAAGGCCAGCAGTATCTCGTCGAAGGCCGCGCTGTCGGCGCGAAGGGCGCCGCGTTCGCGCTCGTCCAATCGACCAAGCTCGGTGAAGCGCGTGGGCGGATGCTGGTGCGGAACACCGTGCTCGCCCTCGGCGCGGGACTGGCCGTGGCCGCGATCGCGGGCCTGGTGCTGAGCCGGATGCTGTCCCGGCCGCTGCGGCGGGCCGCGTCGGTGGCGAGCGGGATGCGGTCCGGACGCCGTGACCTGCGCGTTCCGGTCGAAGGGCCGTCCGAGGTCGCGGACGTGGCGAAGTCGGTCAACGAACTCGCCGACGCGCTCCAGTACAGCGAAGCGCGGCAACGCGAGTTCCTGCTGTCGGTGTCGCACGAACTGCGGACGCCGCTGACCGCCGTCACCGGCTTCGCCGAGGCCATCGGCGACGGCGTGGCCGAAGGCGAGGACGCGCGGCGGGCCGGGCAGACCATCCACCGCGAGGCGGCCCGGCTGGAACGCCTGGTCAGCGACCTGCTGGAGCTGGCGAGACTCGGCGCCGACGAGTTCCGGCTCGATCCGGCACGTCTCGACCTCGCCGCGCTGGTCGGCGAATGCGCCGACGTCTGGCGCCTGCGATGTGCCCAGCAGAACGTCACGCTGCTGGTGGAGCGGCCGGACGGAGAGGTCCCCGTCATCGCCGATCCAAGGCGGCTCCGCCAGGTCGTCGACGGGCTGGCCGAGAACGCGCTGCGAGTGACTCCGGCGGGCGCGCCGATCGTGTTCTCCCTGGTGGCGGCCGACGGGCAGGCGAGGCTGGCGGTCCGGGACGGTGGCCCCGGCCTGGCACCGGAGGACTACCCGGTCGCGTTCGAACGCGGTGTCCTGAACAAGCGCTACCGCGACAGCCGTCTGGTCGGCTCGGGCATCGGGCTCGCGCTGGCCCACGGCCTGGTCACCCGCATGGGCGGGACGCTGACGGCCGGTCCGGCGCCGGAAGGCGGAGCGGCGTTCACCGTCGCCTTCCGGTTAGGGTGATCACGTGGAGATGTTGCACCTGCGGTACTTCGTGGCCGTCGCCGAGGAACTGAACTTCTCCCAGGCGGCCCGGAAACTGCATATGGCCGCCTCCCCGCTGAGCCAGCGGATCAAGGACCTCGAACACGAGCTCGGGCACCGGCTGTTCGACCGCAGCACCCACCACGTCACCCTCACCGCGGCGGGCTCCGCGCTGCTGCCGATCGCGCGGGACGTCCTCGACCAGGTCAACGCGATTCCCTGGCGCTTGCAGGAAGCGGTGAAACCGCGGCGGAGCACCGTGTTCGTCGGCATGCCCGCCGGCGTGCACCCGGCCCTGCGGGAACGCGTCAAACGGCTCGAAGAACGCTGTCACGACCGGTTCGAACTCAAACGCTGGCCCGGGACGACGCCGGATCTCCTCGCCGCGGTGCACGAGGGCAAACTCGCGCTGTCGCTGGTCCGGATGCCGGTCACCGATCCCGCGCTGGAGATCATCCCGGTGCAGGTCGAGCGGCTCGGCGCCGTCGTCCCGGCGGACCGGTTCACCGGTCGGGAAACGGTGAACATCGCCGAATTGGGCGATCTGTCCTACATCCCGTCCGCGTCGGAAAGCATTCCCGCCTATTCGGACGACATGGACCGGAAATTGTCGAACGCGGGTATCAAGAAAAGGCTCAAAGTCGGCGGAACCGAGTATTCGGGCATTTCCGAACTGGTCGCGAACGGCTCGTCGTTCTCGATCACGATGCTCGATCCGGCCAGCCCGATGCACCTGTTCCTGGTCGACGGCGCGACCATCCTGCCGTTCGCGGATTTCCAGCCTCAGCTGGAGACCGCTCTCGTGTGGCGACGCGACCGCGCGGAGGACGGCGACCTGGCCGAGCTCGTCGCCGGGGTCCGCGAGATCTTCGCCGAACCGCTCTCGACGTGACGCTGTCGCGAGTCGGCGCAGGTCGGTGGGGCGAAGGTGTTGCGAAAGTGGCTTTCGCGACGTTTGAGGAACGCTCGCCCGCCCCGATTCGAGCACCAAGAATGGTATGACCACCGCGGTCATACCATTCTTCGTTTCTTGATCATTCCCTTTCCCGCTATTCGCGCCTAACTTCGGTTGTAGAGCGAACAACGGCGAAAGGAAGCAAAATGACGGAACACGCTACCGGACCGCTGGACGGCGTTCGCGTGATCGACCTCTCGACGGTCGTCATGGGCCCGTACGCCGCGCAGATCCTCGGCGACCTCGGCGCCGACGTGATCAAGATCGAGTCCCCCGCCGACACCGTGCGGGTGGGCAAGTTCCGCACGACGCCGGGGATGACGCCGCTCAACCTGAACGTGAACCGCAACAAGCGCAGCGTCGCCCTCAACCTCAAGGACGAGGAGCAGCGCGAGCAGGCGCTCAAGCTGATCGACACCGCCGACGTGCTGATCACGAACATGCGACCGGGCGCGCTGAGCAGGCTCGGCATGAACTACGCCGACGTCGCCGCGCGGAACCCCGGCCTGGTCTACGCCCACGCGCAGGGTTTCCGCGGCGACTCCGACCGCGCGGGCCACGCCGCCTACGACGAGACCGTGCAGGCGTCGTCCGGCCTGGTCGACGTCGCGAACCGCGCGCTGGGCAAGCCGGTCTACCTGCCGACGATCATCGGCGACAAGGTCTCCTCCCTGACCATCGCGTACACCGTCCTCGCGGCGCTGGTGCACCGCGACAAGACCGGCGAGGGCCAGCGGGTGGAGATCCCGATGACCGACACGTTGATCGCGTTCAACCTGGTCGAGCACCTGGCCGGGCACGTGTTCGAGCCCGCGGAGAGCCCGACCGGTTTCGGCCCGTCGATGAACCCCGGGCACCAGGCCGTGCACACCAAGGACGGCATGGCCTGCGTGATCCCGTACAACCCGCGGAACTTCCGCGACTTCTTCCACGCCGCCGGACGGCCGGAACTGGCCGAGGACCCGCGGGTCAACGGCGACGCGATCGACGGCGCCGACCACGAGGCGCTCGCCGGGATGATCGCCGAGTGCGCCCCGGCGCTGACCACCGAAGAGTGGACCGAGGTCTGCGCGAAGTACAGCATCCCGATGGCGCCGGTCCTCGAACTGGACAAAGCGCACGACGACGAATACGTCCGCGACGGCCACCTGCTCGACGTCGTCGAGCACCCGAGCGAGGGCTCTATCCGCACCATCGGCATCCCGGTGAAGTTCTCCGCGACCCCCGGTTCGGTCCGGCGCCTGGCTCCCCTGCCGGGCCAGGACACCGAAGACGTCCTGCGCGAACTCGCCACCACCCGCTGAGGAAAGAACCATGAGCACCAACGAAGTACGGACAGAACGGGTCGGCACCACGCTGCTGATCACGATCGACCGGCCGCGGGCCCGCAACGCGGTGAACGCCGCCGTCGCGGCGGGCCTGGCGGAAGCTCTCGACCTTCTGGAAACCGATCCCGGCCTGCGAGCCGGCGTCCTGACCGGCGCGGACGGCTCGTTCAGCGCCGGAATGGACCTCAAGGCGGCACTGCAGGGCGAGTCGCCGGAGATCCCCGGCCGCGGGTTCGGTGGGCTGACCGAGGCCGAGCTGTCGAAGCCGCTGATCGCGGCCGTCGAAGGCTGGGCCATGGGCGGCGGGTTCGAACTGGCGCTGGGCTGCGATCTGATCGTCGCCGCCAAGGACGCGAAGTTCGGGCTGCCAGAGGTGAAGCGCGGGCTGATCGCCGCCGGTGGTGGCGTGATCCGGCTGCCGAAGCGGATCCCGCATCACCTGGCGATGGAGTTCCTGCTCACCGGCGAGCCGATCGGCGCCGGGCGTGCCGGAGAGCTGGGGCTGGTGAACCGGGTCGTCCCGAGCGGCGAGGCCGCCGCCGTCGCCCTGCAACTGGCCGACCAGATCGCCGCCAACGCTCCCCTGGCGCTGGCCCTGGTCAAGAAGATCGTCCGCGCCGCCGACGGCGTCCCGGCCGCGCAAGCGTTTGCCTCCCAGCGTTCGGCGATGCCGGCGCTGATGAAGTCGGCCGACGTCCGCGAGGGCATGCAGGCCTTCGCCGAGCGCCGCGCTCCCAACTGGACCGGTGAGTGAAATGAAGCAGCAAGAAGTCCTCCGGCACGTGACCACCCCGCTCACGAACCCGGCGTACGCGCCGGTGGTGCCCAGGTTCACGAACCGCGAGTACCTGAACATCGTCTACCGCACCGACGCCGACGCCCTGCGCGCCGTCGTCCCGGAGCCCCTGGAAATCGACGAGCCGCTGGTGCGGTTCGAGGTGATGAAGATGGGCGACGTCAGCGGCTACGGGCCCTACACCGAGTCCGGCCAGGCGATCCCGGTGAGCTTCGAGGGCGAGCGCGGCGAGTACCTGCACGCGATGTACCTCGACAACTTCCCGGCCACCGCGTCCGGCCGCGAGATCAGCGCCTACCCGAAGACCATCGGCTCACCGAGGCTGTTCGCCGAGAACGGCGCGCTCGTCGGGACGCTCGACTACGGCAGCCAGCGGGTCGCCACCGCGACCATGGGCTACAAGCACCACCGGCTGGACGTCCGCGAGGCCGAAGCGCAGATCACCGTGCCGACGTTCATGCTCAAGACCATCCCGGACTACGACGGTTCGCCCCGGGTCTTCGAACTGGTCCGCACCGAGATCACCGACGTGGTGGTCAAGGAAGCGTGGACCGGACCGGCTCGGCTGCAACTGTTCCAGCACGTCCTGGCCCCGCTCGCCGATCTTCCGGTGCTGGAGGTCGTCTCCGCGAGCCACATCCTCACCGACCTGACGCTCGCCCCGGTCAAGCCGGTCTTCGACTACTTGAAGGGAGCACGGTCATGACTTTTCGCACCGCCGCGGTGATCGGCGCGGGCACGATCGGCCTGTCGTGGACGGCGCTGTTCGCCGCGCACGAGATGGAGGTCTGGGTCTCGGACCCGCGGCCGGACCTCGCCGACGCCGTCGCCGTCGCACTGGAGGCGTTCGCCCCGCATCTCGGCCGGGACGTCGCGGACCTCGCCCCTCGCGTCCACCTCGCCGCCGACGTCACCGAAGCCGTCCGGCACGCGGATGTCGTGCAGGAGAACGGACCCGAGAGCGTCGACTTCAAAAAGGACCTGTTCGCGACCCTGGTCCGCGAGGCGCCGTCGCACGCGCTGCTGCTCAGCTCGTCTTCGGCGATTCCCTCGACGGCGTTCGCGACCGACCTCGACGACGCGTCGCGAGTCCTGATCGGACACCCGTTC
Source organism: Amycolatopsis thailandensis (assembly GCF_042723255.1). Classification (NCBI taxonomy): domain Bacteria; kingdom Bacillati; phylum Actinomycetota; class Actinomycetes; order Pseudonocardiales; family Pseudonocardiaceae; genus Amycolatopsis; species Amycolatopsis thailandensis. The sequence continues at coordinate 13,009 of NZ_JBHXJK010000104.1, read as the reverse complement.
AACCCGCCGCACCTGATCCCGCTGGTCGAGGTCGTACCGGGTGAGCGCACCAGCGCCGAGTCGGTGGACCGCGCCGTCGAGTTCTACCGGTTCGTCGGCCGCACGCCGGTGGTGGAGCGCAAGGAGATCCCCGGCTTCGTCGGAAACCGGCTCCAGAACGCGCTGAGCCGCGAGGCGATCTACCTGGTGGAACAGGGTGTCGTGTCACCGTCCGAACTGGACGCGGTGATGACCAACTCGCTCGGCATCCGCTGGTCGACCGTCGGACCGTTCCTCGGCTCGCATCTGGGCGGCGGCCCCGGCGGTTACCGGCACATGGCCGAGCACATCGGCAAGTCGATGAAAAAGATGTGGGCCGGCCTGGGCCAGCCCTCGCAGTCCCCGGAAGAACAAGAACGGCTCATCGAAGCCGTGGAATCCGCTTACGGCTCCTCCACGTACTCGGAACTCGCCGAGACGCGCGACCGCAAGCAGCTCGCGGTGCTGTCCGCTTTGGACATCACCGCCGCCAAGGAGGAGAACTGACATGGATGACCAGCTGACCGCCGACTTCTACGACTACGAAGCCCTGCTGCCCGAAGAGGAGCGCAAGCTGCTGCTCAAGGCGCGCGACTTCATGCGCACCGACGTCAAGCCGCTCGTGAACGAGAACTGGGCCAAGGGCGAGTTCCCGCACGAGCTCGTCGGCAAGTTCCGCGAACTCGGCCTCGCCGGGCTGCCCTACGAGGGTTACGGCGAGCACCTCCCGGCCACCAGCCACCTGCTCAGCGGCATGATGGCGATGGAGATGACCCGCACGGACCCGTCCGTGGCGACGTTCTTCGGTGTCCACAACGGACTCGCGATGTACAGCATCTACTCCGGCGGCGACCAGGAGCAGCGCGACCGCTGGCTCCCGTCGATGGCGGCGATGGACAAGATCGGCGCTTTCGCGATGACCGAGCCGCTCGGCGGTTCCGACGTCGCGGGCGGCATGCGCACCACTGCCAAGAGGGACGGCGACACCTGGATCCTCAACGGCGCCAAGAAGTGGATCGGCAACGCGACCTTCGCCGACCTGGTCATCGTGTGGGCCCGCGACGAGGACGACAACAACGTCAAGGGTTTCGTGGTCGAGAAGGACTCGCCCGGATTCGTCCCGGTGAAGATCGAGAACAAGTTCGCGTTCCGGATCGTGGAGAACGCGGAGATCACGCTGACCGACGTCCGGGTGCCGGAGGCCAACCGGTTGCAGGGCATCGACTCCTTCCGCGACGTCGCCGAGATCCTGCGCGCGACCCGGGGCGGGGTGGCCTGGCAGGCGCTGGGTGTGATGATCGGCGCGTACGAACTCGCGCTGGACTACGCCAAGGAGCGCAAGCAGTTCGGCCGTCCGATCGCCCGGTTCCAACTGGTGCAGGACCTGCTGGTGAAGAGCCTCGGCAACATCACCGCGTCGTGGGGCATGCTGGTGCAGCTCGCCCGGTTGCAGGACGCCGGGATCTTCAAGGACGAGCACTCGTCGCTGGCGAAGGCTTTCGTGACCTCGCGGATGCGGGAGGTCGTCGCCTGGGGCCGGGAGATCTTCGGTGGCAACGGGATCGTGCTGGACAACGACATCATGCGGTTCTTCACCGACGCCGAGGCGATCTACTCGTTCGAAGGCACCCGGGAGATGAACACGCTGATCGTCGGGAAGGCCATCACCGGCCAGAGCGCCTTCGTGTGATCTGACGGTCTGTCCGTGAAGGCCTCCTTCACTACCTTGAGGGTAGGGAAGGAGGCCTTCACGGACTCGCGTCAGCGGTACTTGGTGCCACAGGTGTCTTGGGAACCGGAGGAGAAGCCGTCGCGGAAGGCGGCGACCCTGGCGAAACCGGCCGGGAGCGTCCGGCCCCGGACGTCCGCCGCGATCAGGCTGTTCCGGGTCAGCATCTCGGCGATGGCCTCGTCGAGGTCACCTGGTGACAACGTCAGCGCCCCGCCGTCCACGAGGGTCGAAGCCCAGTAGCCGGTGAGGCACGCCGTGCGCTGTGCGGCCACCGGTCCGTCGAGCCGGAACCCGCCTTCCTGCTGGACGGCGAGGGTGTAGCGCGACGCGACCTCGGCGAACGCGGCGAAGTCACCGATGCCGCCCTGCCGCCCCTTGCGCGGCGGTGTCCCGATGCGGACGAGCCCGTCGAGGTCGAGGTTGATCTGATTGGACTCCGAGCAGTAGGACGCGAGCGCCTCCTCCGCCGTCACGCCGCACGCCGCTCCGGTGGTGAGCGTCGGCGGGGTCGCCGCGAGCCGGAAGGCCTGCCTGAGGCTGGTAGTCAGGTCGGCCAGGGCCTCACGGTCGTCGAGGCGGACGTTCACCGCCGCCGCTCGTTCGTTCGCCGCGGCCGATCCGAAGCCGCCTTGGGTACTGCGGCCCTCGATCTCCCGCTCGTCGATCATCGCGCAGCGGGCTGGCCCGTCGGTGAAACCGAACTGGAACGCGGAAACCCGGTCGAAGGCGTTGCCGTGCGCGCCGTCGTCGGAAAAGGCGACCCCGGCGGAGTCGCGGATCTGGAACAGCGCGGTGAGCACCTCGTTGAGCCCGCGGCCGGTGGAGACCTGGAACATCGGCGACCTGCCCTCGGCGACCCAGCGGAAGTAAGCCCCGGTGTAGCAATCGGCCTGCTGTTCCTTGACGATCGACGGCGTCGCGGCCGGCAGTCCGAGCCGGAACTGGACGGCGTGGCCGATCTCGTGCGCGAGCACGGCCATGAGAGCCGCCGGGCCGAGGGAGTCGTTGAGCATCGGCAGCAGTTCCCCGCGATCCCACGCGACGACGTCTTCTCCCGCGCAGTAGAAGGCGTTCACCAGTCCGGCCGTCGAGGCTCCGCAGATCTCACGGCCAGGCCCCGCCGAATCGTACGAAGCGAGGTTGGCCAACGGCCGGAAATCGCGGTTGAAGACCGCCGGCAGGTGCTCCCGCCAATACCGCTGGACGTCGGCGACGGCGTTCGCCGCGAGCCTGTCGATCTCACCGCCGTCCCCGCCGTCGACAGGGAGAGCGGCGTCGAGCACGTCGGGCTTGAGACCACTCGGGCCGTCGGTGACCTCGAGCCCGGCGACGCGGGTGGGGTCCACCGGTTGTGCCGCTCCCCCTACCGTTGCGGCACAACCGGTGAGGAACAGAGACAGGCTCGCCACGATCGCCCAGCCGGACCGACGCTTCATCACACCATTCCCGTCTCTGTCGTCTGTCAACCGAAGAAGAGCGAACTGACCGTGTTGTCGAAGCCGAGCTTCGCGAGATCCTTGACATCACCGTCGATGACGAGCGACTTGCCCTTGCAGTCCTTTTCGGACCACAGCTTGAGCGAACCGGAGGCGGAGACCGACGACGTCACGTCCTGGCGGGCGACGTTCTGGCAGCCCTTGCCCGCGAGCCCCTGCGACGGCTCGTCGTCACTGAAGTTCTTGCCGTCGAACAGGATCGCGCTGGACGCGGGCTTCTGCGGAGACGTGCTCTCTTCCGGCCGCCCGTTCTGCGCCTTCTGGCCGTTCGGCGCGAGCCCGAACCACGTTCCGCCGACGCCCTGTCCGAGCGTGTCGCCCGGCTTGGTGTCCTTCGCGAACCGGTAGGCGGGCCAGCCGCCGACGGTCAGCTGCAAGGTCCCGTCGTCGCGCTTGACCGTGCCGACGGCGGATTTCCTGATCCCCGCGAGGAAAACCTTGCTTCCGGGCGTGACCAGCACCGGCGGCCAGGTCTTGGCGCAGTCGCCGTCGCAGGTCGACTTCGACGGCTTGGCGGTGTCCTTGTCGAAGCGGTACAACGTCAATTCCGCGCCGTTGACGACCACCGGATCGAGGTTCCCCGCCTTGGCCGCCTTGAGCTGCACCCATTTGCGGGCGACGCTCTGCTCCGCGGTGTTGGGCGTGCCGTCGGATCCCGTCGCCCAGTCACCGGTCTTGGGCTGCGCGTTGTTGGCCTTCGCGGTCCCGCTGAGAAAGGACAACTCGGTGGCGGCCTGCTCGACCGACGCGGATTCCTTTCGCGGCGCGGATTCCTGTGTGCCACAGGCCGCGAGCGACAACGCCCCGGCGGTGGCGAACACGGCGATCGACACGGCCTTCTTGCCGAGCTTTTGCTTGCTGAGCACGATTCCTTCTCCCTGCACCCTGGGTTCCGGACTGTCCGGAACTCCCCTACGCCGTCGACACGGACAGCGGCGGGATGCGGTTCAAAAGAATCTTGGAAAAGTTCCAGGGCGGCCGAACGCCGCATTCAGAGGACTAAACGCGGCGGGCTCAGTTGACGCAGCCGACCGACGCGGGCGGCTTGGAAGACGAGGAGGACGCGGTGGACGACGAAGGCGGGGCGGCGGCGGACGAGGTCGCCGCCACCGGCTTGACCCCGATTCCCCCGGTCGGCTCTCCCACCGCGGCGACGGTCGTCGACGTCAGCGCGGCCTTCACGAACGCCTTCACCTGGGCCGGATCCACCTTCACCGCGTCGCCGTCGGACGGCGTCGGCAGGGAAAGGCTCTGGACCGGGATCGTCTGGAAATGGAGCGCTCCCGAGCTCATGCCTCGCAGCTGCTGCGCGAAGTTCAGCACCTCCCAGCCGCGGTCGAGCACGACCGAACCCTGGATCGCGCCGATCAGCGCGCTCAGCCTGGTGGGATCGGTGAACGTCCCGGCGTCGAGGACGGTTTTGGCCATGCTCGAAAGGAACGCCTGTTGCCGCGCGATGCGGTCGAGGTCGCTGGGCAGCCCGTGCCGCTGCCGCACGAAGGCGAGCGCCTGCGGGCCGGAGAGCAGCTGCTTGCCCGCGGGGAACGAAGCCCCGGAGAACTTGTCCTGCACCGGTTCGTTGAGGCAGACCTCGACGCCGCCGACGGCTTCGCTCAGCGCGGAGAACCCGGCGAGGTTGACCGCCGCGTAGTGGTTGATCGACAGCCCGGTGAACTGCTCGATCGTCTGGATGGTGAGTTTGGCGCCCGCCTCGTTGGCCTTGACCTCGAGCTGCGGGCCGCTCAGTCCCTGTGCGCGCAGGGAGCTCATCGCGGCGTTCTTGCCGCGGCTGTACGCCGAGTTGATCTTGTGCTTGCCGAAACCGCCCGCGATGTCCACATAGGAATCACGCGGGATGGAGATGGCCGTCGCGGCGGCGCCGCCCGCCGGGATGTGGACCACGATCATGGTGTCGGTGGTGTCACCGCCGTCGTCGCCGCTTCCGGCGTGCAACGTGTCGAGGACGTTCTGCGGCAACGGATTCCCGTTGGTGTCGGTCCGCGAGTCGATGCCCACGAGCAGGATGTTCTGCGCCACCCGCAGCGGCTCGCCCGCCGGGCTGTCGGGCACCTGCGCGGACGGCGCGATCACGTCGGCCGTGACGATCCCCGCGTCCAAACGGCTCAACTGGGTCCACGCGTAGCCCGTGGCCCCCAGTACCGCCGCCGACACCAGGCCCAGTGCGACACGGCCGCCGATCCGCCGTCCTCGCGACGTGAGCAGCACGACCTTCTCCCCGCTTTCGTGAATGATCCCCCGTGTTCGAGGATCACCGCGTTAGCTGGGAATTAGCTGAGAAACTTGTCATGAACGGGTCTTAAAGCCCGATCGGCCCAGCCGAAGTGACCAAGCAGACAACCGATCGCGACACCGTGTGCCGGGATGATCGCTCAGCGCTTCCTAGCGTGGCATCCGGCGCCAGATCGCCCGCGGCACCACGCGCATCACCGCGAACACGAGCCTCAGGAGCCCCGGCACCCACACCGTTTCCCGGCGCTTCCCCAGTGCCGCGACCGTCGCGTCGGCGACCTGATCGGGTGTGCTCGAGAACGGCGCGGGCGACATGCCCTCGGTCATCCGGCCGATCACGAAGCCGGGCCGGACGAGCAGGAGGTGCACGCCGGTGCCGTGCAACGCGTCGGCCAGGCCGCTCGCGAAACCGTCGAGGCCCGCTTTCGCCGATCCGTAGACGTAGTTCGCCCGCCGGACCCGCACCCCGGCGACCGACGAGAACACCACGAGGCTTCCGCTTCCTTGCTCACGAAGCACATTGGCCACCTGAGTCAGCACACTCACGTGAGCCACATAGTCGGTGTGCACGATCGCGACGGCGTGCCCGGCATCGGCTTCGGCCCGCGCCTGGTCGCCGAGGATCCCGAAAGCGGTGACGACGACGTCCAGCGGACCGTGTTCCGCGACGACCTTGTCCAGGAAAGGACCGTGCCCGGCGAGGTCGTCGGCGTCGAACTCGACGACGCCGACCTTCTCCGCCCCCGCGGCCCGCAGTCGCTCGGACTCCGCGCCGAGGTCCGCGCTCCGCCGCGCGGCCAGCACGATCTCGCGCGCCCCGCCCTTGGCGAGCCGCTCCGCCACCGCGAGGCCGATCTCGCTCCGTCCGCCCAGTACCAGCACCGTTCCGCTCACCCGCCGCAGTCTGCCAGGCGCGAGCGGACCGTCCACGAGTGGCACGGTTCACAAACTGCAATTTTGCAGTATCTGCATCTTTAGGCGTATCGTCTTGCTCATGCCCGAACCCGTCAAAGGCCTCCGCGAGCGCAAACGGCTGGAAACCCACCGCGCGCTGGCGACCACCGCCGTCCGGCTCGTCGCCGAACGCGGTCTGGACAACGTGACGGTCGAGGACATCAGCGCGGCGGCGGGGGTTTCGCCGCGGACGTTCTTCAACTACTTCCCGTCCAAAGAGGACGCTGTCGTCATCGCGCACGCCGACAACGCCGAGCGGTCACAGCGCATCATCGAGAAATTCCTTGCCACGCCGAAGGAAGTCAGCACCCCGCGTGCCTTCGTGGACGCGTTGAAAGAGGACTTCGCCCAAGTCGACGAGAACCGCGAAGAATGGCTCGGCCGGATGAAGGCGATCCATGACAACCCCACCCTGCATTCACGCGCGGTGGCGATGAACCACGACACGGTCGCGCCGACGATCGAGGCGATCGCGCGTCGTACCGGGCTCGACCCCGAGGCCGATCTGTACCCGACGTTGCTGTTGTCCACGCTCGGCGGCGTCATCAACGCGGCGCTCAGGCACTGGTATCAGCACGACGGCCGGGTGTCCGCGCTCGCGCTGCTGGACGAAGCCGTCGAATTGCTTCTCGCCGGGCTCCCCGAGCCCGGCGGCCGCGCGCGCTGACGCGCCCGGCCTCACCGGAACACGAAGGGGGACACCCATGTCCGTATCCACGACCGAACCACGAGAACCGGAGGCCCCGGCGGGCTCGATGGGCCGCAAACAGGTCCTCGAAGCGATGTCGGGGCTGATGATGGGCATGTTCGTCGCCATCCTCGCCTCGACGGTGGTCGCGAACGCGCTGCCGCGCATCGTCTCCGAACTGGGCGGCTCGCAGGCCTCCTACACCTGGGTGGTCACCACCGAACTGCTCGCGATGACCGCGACGGTTCCGCTCTGGGGCAAGCTTTCCGATCTGTACAACAAGAAACTGCTGATCCAGCTCTCGCTCGGGCTGTTCGTGGTCGGCTCGCTGGTGGCCGGGTTCGCGGGCAACATCGAACTCCTGATCGCCAGCCGGGTCGCGCAGGGCATCGGCGCGGGCGGGCTCACCGCGCTCGCGCAGGTGATCATGGCCGCCATCGTCTCGCCGCGGGAACTCGGCAAGTACTCGGGGATCTTCGGCGCCGTGTTCGCAGTCGGGACCATCGCCGGCCCGCTGATCGGCGGCGTCATGGTGGACACCTCCTGGCTCGGCTGGCGCTGGTGCTTCTTCCTGGGTGTCCCGTTCGCGGTCGCGGCGATCCTGCTGCTGCAACGCACCCTGAAACTGCCGACGATCCGGCGTGACGTGAAGGTCGACTATCTCGGCGCGTTCCTGATCATGGCGGGCGTCTCGACCCTGCTGGTCTGGTCCTCGCTGGCCGGGCACCAGTTCGCGTGGGGCTCGTGGTGGACCGTCGGCCTGGTGACGGCCGGTGTGGTCATCCTCGCCCTCGCCGTCTACGTCGAATCGAAGGTGGCCGAGCCGATCCTCCCGCTGGGCCTGTTCCGCAACCGCACGGTCAGCCTGACCACCCTCGCGAGCTTCCTGGTCGGTGTCGCGATGTTCGGCGGGACCGTGTTCCTGTCGCAGTACTTCCAGCTGTCGCTCGGCAAGTCGCCGACGGTGGCCGGGCTGCTGAGCCTGCCGATGATCTTCGGCATCCTCGTGTCCTCCACGGTCTCGGGCCAGCTGATCAGCCGGACCGGCAAGTGGAAGAGCCACCTGCTGCTCGGCGCGACCCTGATGACCGTCGGCCTCGCCCTGCTGGGCACGCTCGACTCGAAGACGAACCTCGTCGTGCTCGGCGCGTACATGGTCGTCCTGGGAGTCGGCGTCGGCATGCTGATGCAGAACCTGGTCCTGGTGTCGCAGAACGACGTCGACGCGCACGACCTCGGCACGGCGACCTCGACGCTGTCGTTCTTCCGCAGCCTCGGCGGCTCGATCGGGGTGAGCGCGCTGGGCGCGGTGCTGGCGAACCGGGTCACCGCGCTGATCACCGAGGACCTCGGACCGCTGCCCGGTGGCGGCGAAGGCGGCGCGGTGCCGAACATCGCCACGCTGCCCGAACCGGTCGCGAACGTCGTCCGCGACGCCTACGGGGAAGCGACCAGCGAGCTGTTCCTGATCAGCGCGCCGATCGCGCTGCTGGTCATCGTCGCCGTCGCCTTCCTCAAGCACAAGCCGCTCAAGACCCAGTCGGGCAACGAGCGGCTGGCCGAGGAGACGGCCGCCGACGCCGTCGCCTGACCCACCACGAGAGAGGGGCCCGGTTCGCCGAACCGGGCCCCTCTTTTCGCGCGCGCCAAAACCCCGGGGGAATTCAGTCGCGTGATCGAGTGGTTTTCAGGCGGCGTTGCCGACGCGAGTCAGACGACGCCGCTCATCACTGGTCAGCCCGCCGAAAACGCCATGGGCCAGCCCGTTGTCCACGGCATAGGCCAGGCACGCCGAAACGATCGGGCACCGGGCGCAAACGGCCTTCGCCCTGGCGGCCTGCCGGGCGCCGGGACCGGTTTCGGTGACCGGAAAGAACAGTTCGGGATCCTCACCGCGGCAAGCGGCCTCACCCAGGTCACCCACAATCCTCGGTTCCATTTTCCTATCACCTCCTTGTTTTCCGATTTTCCCTTCCGCGTCAAACGACTTCCGCTCGCCGCCGGGTATCCACCCAGGTACGGGCCGCAAACATCACCTTCACCGAATCGTTACACTCAGCGGCTCGCTCGCTGCACCTGTTCTGGTGAGGGCATTCGCGTCAGGCGGCTGAGAGCGGTGAGTGCGGGTGATGGGCCACGACGGGTTCGACGAGTTCTTCCACGCCGAATTTCCGCTGCTCACCGGCTTCTTGTGCAAGGCGGGGTTCGCGCTCGACCCGGCGCGGGACGCGGCCGCGGAAGCGATGCTCAACGCCTACGAGGACTGGCGGACCATCACCCAGCCGAAGTCTTGGGTCCGCCGGGTCGGGCACCGGAGGGCGAAGGAGCAGACCGCGGTCCGGGCCGACTGGGCCTTCGCCGACGCCGGCCGCGAGGACAAACTCACCGTTCTCGCCGCCGAGTCGTCCTCCGTCCTGACCACGCTGGGGCGGCTGCCGAAACGCCAGCAGCTCGGCATGGCCTGGGCGCTGGACGGCTTCACGCCCCGGGAGATCGCCAGGATCCTCGGAATCGCGGACGATTCGGTGAGCGCGACCTTGCGGCACGCGCGGGACCGGCTGGAGGAGCACGACCCGGAGTCCGCCGACCGCCTGGACAGCGCCAACGACGCCTTCATCGACGCGCTGCGCGTCGGGCTCGACAGCGAAGACACCCTGACCCGGATCAAGAACCGCGCGATGATCCGGGAACTCTCGCTGGTCGAGCCGGGCGCCCCCGCCGAGGCGGAGCCCGAGCAGGTGACACCGTCCCACTGGTACACCCTCGACGAACCCGTCGCGGCCGCCGGACGCGGTGACCGGCGGGCGCTGAACCACCTGCTGACCACCATCCGCCCGCTCGTGATCCGCTACTGCCGGGCGCGGATCGGCAGACAGGAGCGGACCTACGTCTCGGCCGACGACGTCGCGCAGGAGGTCTGTGTGGCGATTCTCCGGGCCCTGCCCACCTATCGCGAACGAGGACGGCCCTTTCTCGCTTTCGTCTACGGCATCGCCCAGCACAAGGTCGCCGACGCCCGCCGGGCCGCCGCCCGCAACCGCTCCGAACCCGTCGCCGAGATCCCCGACGGGATTTCGGATTCCGCCGGTCCGGAGCAACACGCGCTGCACAACGAATTGAGTGACCGAATGGGTGAACTGCTACGAATCCTGCCGGACAAGCAGCGGGAAATCGTCGTGTTGCGGATCGTCGTCGGTCTGTCGGCGGAAGAGACCGCCGGGGTGGTCGGATCGACGGCGGGCGCCGTTCGCGTTGCGCAGCACCGGGCTTTGGGACGGCTTCGCAAGATCCTCGCGGAGGAATGAACCATTCACGGATGCCTGATCGTTACGCCGTTTTCGTAACGTCCGGCCTTCTTGGCGCGCGCGAAAATCGCACACGACGAGACGTAACACGGGAATACGTCACACCGATCTCCACGCGAAGACAGGCGAAAGGATCATCGTGACCACTCCCTCCCCGTACCCCTATCAAGCGGCACCCGTAGCCGCGCCTCCGCGTAACGGGTTGGGCACCGCGGGGTTCGTTCTCGGACTCGTCGGGCTGCTGTTCTCCCCGATTCCGTTCATCGGCGTCATCGCCTGGCCGCTCGTCATCGTCGGGCTCATTCTCGCCGGGGTCGGTTACTCCAGGGCGAAAAGCGGCGCCGCGACCAACAAAGGCCTCGCACTGACCGGCATCATCTTGTCCGCGGTCGGCCTCGTCATCTGCATTCTGTGGACCGTCATGTTCAGCAAGGCCGTCGTGGACGCGGCGAACTCGCTGCCGACGGCACCGCCGTCCGCACCTGGCACATCGCTGGGCAACGAAGCGGGAGCACCCGTGCAGGAGCCCGCCAAAGAGCAGGCCGGCGAGCACACCGTGGTCTACCGGGTGACCGGGACCGGCGGCGCGAAAGCGGGCAACATCACCTACACGACCGACGGGATGACCACCACCAACCAGGAAGCCAACGTCAAGCTCCCCTGGGAGAAGACGATCAAGCTGCCCGGCGGCAAGTCTCTGCAAATGGTGAGCATCCTGGCGCAAGGCAGCGGCAAGGGCGCCATCAAGGTGACCATCGAGGTCGACGGCAAGCTCATCAAGGAATCGAGCGCCGAAGAGTACGGCATCGCGCAGGCCAACGAGAACATCGGCTCACTGGGCAACTGAACGGACGGTGCGAGCCCCTCGAACCGCGAGGGGCTCGCACCGCGCGAGTCACGGGCGGCAGCGTTTGGCGGTCGCCGCGGCCTTGGTCAGTTCCGGGGAGTCCAGTACGGCCTTGACCGGGTCGAGCGCGCCGTGCGCGTCTTTCTGGGCGGCCATCAGCCCGTCGACGGCACGGGCTTGCGCGGCCGTGTCGCTCCTTTTGGCCGCGTCCAGATCCGCCTTCGCCTTCGCGACCTTGTCGCGCGCCGCGGTGTACTTCCCGAGGAAGTCCGCCTTGGCGGTGTCCGCGGCGGGGACCGGCGCGGGAGGCAGCGCGCCGAGACCGTCGACCGTCTTGCCCAGGATGGACGCGTAGTGCCCGAGCTGGTCACTGGTGCTCTTCGTGATCGCCTCGACGGTGTCGCCACCGGCCGCGGGCATCTTGTTGTTGCCGTCGATGAAATCCTTGACGGCACCGCAGAACCCGTTCATCCACGCCACCGTGGCGGCCGGGTCGGCGGCGGATGACGAGGGCGCCACGGGCGCCGGCGGCATCGCCCGCGGCGCCGGCTCCGGAGCGCAGCCGGTCAGGGCCAACGCGATTCCGACCGCGGCCAGTGCTTTCTTGACGGCAAACATGTCCGTTCCCCTCTCTTTCCGGCACGTGTTCCGGCCGGCGCGAGGACTTTGACACGGTGGAACGGGCGCGGTCTGCGTCATCTGACTCAGAACCGGCGCCCCGCGCTCGAATTCGTAACGTTCGAGGCACGGCGGCCGGAGGGCGTAACGGGGTGCGGGCAGACGGCGAGTACCGCATTACCCCTGTTCGCTTAGAGGGCACCCAGCCGAAGAGGTAGCACCATGGCCATCAAGATCATCGCAGCGCGGCTCGAAGGCGGGAAGTTCCACGAGAGCATCACGAAACTGCGCTGGGTGAACCCCGGCAGCGGTGAGACCGGTGAGAGTTTCGTGTCCGCGATCGTGGCGTGGCTCGAGGACGACGACGGGAAGGCCTATGTGGATGAGGGGATCCACCGGGTGGCCGTGGAGATCATCAAACCGACCTTCGGCCCGAAATTCCTCCGCACCCGGGCGGACGGGATCTGGAAGAACAACCTCTTGGAGCTTCCCCGATTCTGAGGAATTCGCCCGCAATGGACCATTGGGGAATCCCGATGATCCCTTGCCCTTCGCACGGCGCGCGGAGGTTTTGCCCGGCAAAGCTCCAGGCAGTGGGCCGGATCGGGCTCGAACCGACGGCCAAGGGATTAGGACTCCCCTGCTCTGACGCGTCATCGAGTGTCGGGCGGTATCCGGGCGCGTCGGGCCCTGCTTCGGCAACGGAGCCCACTCGGAGACGACGTGCCGGTCCATTCCGCTGCTTCTGGGACTGCCCACTGCTGCTCACCGTCTGCGAACACCACTGGACCGTGGAGGGCAGTGACCGCTGGTTATTGAGGGGTAAGGCAAAGGTGGCATGTGCCTGGCCTGCCCACCTGCCGGTTTCGGATGTTACGAAAGCCACGTTAGCAACGCTCAACGTTGCGAACGTGGCTTTCGCAACACCGCCGACCCTCCGCCGCCCACAAGGCCCGCAGTACCCGCAAGACCTGTGGTGAAGGGGACTTTCCGCTCATGCGATGAGAGGAAAGTCCCCTTCACCACACTCATGTCTCCCGAACGCAAAGTCCGTGAAGGCCTCCTTGAGGGACCCAGGGTCCCTCAAGGAGGCCTTCACGG